>DATKNH010000053.1 GCA_035541455.1 Syntrophorhabdales bacterium | reverse complement strand
ACTCGTAGCGAGAACAGTCCGCATTGCAAAGGAACTGGGCTCGACCCCCGCAACGCCCGACGAGGCGCGGCGTATGCTCGGCATCCCGCCGCTTGCAGAATCGAAGAGGTGAGCGGAGCAGTGAGCCGTGAGAAAGCAGATGGAAGACCGCCTTCGGCTGGGAAGATGGGAGCTATAAAGATTGATGGACGAAGCGAAGTCCCCGAAGGGGGGGACGATCGTTCCGCTATCGCGGCACTCGGACGATGGAAGAGTTCAACCGGAGTGAGAACTGAGCCGTAGCTTTTTTCGCGCTCGCGGCGCAAGCTTCGCTCGGAGTTGCCATGATGGGTTTGATGCATTTCGGGGCGTTAGGAGTTGGGACTCGGAGGTAGTACTGGTGTACACCGACGAGTCACGGCGACGCGACAACGAAGAAAGGCGCAAACCCTAGTCATGACGGCTCCGACGAAAAACCAAGGAGGAGAGAGTGTTGAAGATAGACATCTATCCCCACATCATGCCTGTAAAGTACAAAGAACGGCTTTTCAAGAAAGCGAAGAAAAAATTCTATCTGCGCGATGTGACTGACGCCACACCCACCCTGTGGAACCTGGACGAGCGCTTCAGGATCATGGACAAATACGATGGCTTAAGGCAGGTGCTGACTATCGCTTCCCCCGGCCTTGAAGATGCAGTGGGGCCGAAGGAGGCGGTTACTTTAGCAAAGATAGCCAATGACGCAATGGCTGAACTGGTTGCGAAATATCCGGACAGATTTGTCGGAGCCGCCGCGTGCCTTCCGATGAATAACATTGATGCCGCACTTGCTGAGACAGACAGGGCAATAAAGGAGCTGAACTTCAAAGGGATTCAGCTCTACAGCCCTACCAAAGATAAGCCGATCGACCTCCCTGAATTTGTACCGCTCTACGAGAAAATGGCTGCCTACGATCTGCCTGTATGGATACACCCGAAACGCGAGATCGGTTCTGCGGATTACCGCAGTGAGAACCATTCCAAGTACTGGATATTCAGTATGTTCGGATGGCCCTATGAGACAACTGCTGCCATGACGAGACTTGTTTTCAGTGGCATCATGGAGAAGTACCCGACGCTCAAGGTCATAACGCATCATTGCGGAGGTATGGTTCCCTATTTTGCTGAGCGCATCATCGGCGGTCAGGACTATGCTGAAAAGTGCCTGAATGCAAAATTTAAAAAATGTCTTTCGAAACAACCTATAGACTACTTCCGCCAGTTTTACGCTGACACCGCTCTTTACGGAGGCACGCCCAGTCTGATGTGCGGCTACAGCTTCTTTGGCGCTGATCATGTGCTCTTCGCGACTGATATGCCGTATGACAGCGAAGGCGGTGACAGGTATACCCGGCAGACTATAGATGCTGTCGAACAGATGGAGATACCCGCAGCAGACAAAGTGAAGATTTTTGAAGGGAACGCGAAGAGAGTGCTCAATTTATGACAAATCCTAATATCGAATATCTAAATCCTAAACAATATCAAATGACCAAATTGTTCAAACATAAGAGAAACTAACGTGGCATTAGTTTTCCCTGTTTTGATATTCGATATTTGAGTATTGTTTGGAATTTCGATATTCGGATTTAGATATTAGGGATTAGAAATTGTTTTTTGTAGAGGAGGCTGAAGACGATGCGAGCTTTGGAAGGAGTGCGGGTCCTTGACCTGTCCCGGTTTCAGGCGTGCCCCCTTTGCGGCATGATGCTCGCTGATCTTGGGGCAGAGGTCATAAGGATCGAACAGCCCGAAGGCGCACCGGACAGAACCTGGGGGCAGACAGGACCTGACGGAGAAACACTCCTCTACAAAATTGTGGGGCGTAACAAGAAAGGCATTACACTCCGGATAGAACAAGCTGAAGGACTGGAGATCTTTCGACAGCTCGTTAAGAAATCGGACATTCTTTTACATAATTTCACGCCAGGAGCGCCTGTGGCGCGTGAGATGAGTTACGATCGGCTGAAGCCTATTAACCCGAAAATCATTATTGCTGCGGTGTCTGGTTACGGCCAGACAGGACCCGATGCCGAGAAACCCTGTTTTGATGCAGTCGCACAGGCGCGCGCCGGCAGCATGTTTCTCAATGGTTTTCCGGGAGATCCGCCCCTCAAGACAACGGTGACCAACATCGATGTGAGTACGGGTCTTATGGCAACGATCGGAGTCCTCACTGCCCTCCTGCATCGCGAAAGAACAGGCGAGGGTCAGGCCATTGACGTTTCGCTCTTCGATACAGCCTCTTTCGCCACGCAGGCCCTCGGAACCCTTCTCCTCCACCATCTATATGGAGAGATTCGTGTCCAGGTTGGAAACAGAGGTTTCCACTCGTACGCAGGCTGCCACAAAACAAAAGATAGATGGGTGATGATCAACCCCGCCACAAACACGATTTGGAAAAGATTCAGCAAGGCGATAGGCAGGCCGGATATGGCAGATGACCCACGGTTTGCAAGCGATATGGACCGCTTCCGCAACGCAGCGCTCATTGATCCTCCTGTCAAGGAGTGGGTGGAGCAGAGGACAGCGACGGAGGTGATTGCTGCCCTTGACAAGGCGCGTATCCCCTGCAGTATAGTCAATACAGTAGACGAGGCACTGGAGGATGCGCAGGTTTTGGCTCGCTCTATGGTCGTGCATCTGCGCTATCCGGGCCTGGGCGATCTTCCTGTTCCGGGGCTACCGATAAAGCTCTCCGCATCGCCTGCTTCCATTGATTTTGCAGCGCCGAAGCTTGGAGAGCACAATCAGGAGATCTATGGCAAACTCCTTGGGATGGACCAGGAGAACATTGAACGCTTGAAAAGAGAGGGCATCATCTGATGCGACTGGGGTGGTAGCGTTGCGACAGCTTTTTTATCCCCGAAGCCTGGTGATAACAGGTGTATCATCTTCTCCTGCCAATCTCGCGAAGCAGATAGTCGACAATCTCGACAGCGCAGGATACGCCGGTCAAATCTATTGCGTAGGCAGGCGCGCGGGCACATTGAACCAGAGACCGATCTTCGAGAGCCTCAGTGCGATTGACGCAACTCCTGACCTCGCTGTGCTCCTTACCCCTGCTGAAACAATACCGGCGGCCCTGGAGGAGTGCGGCAGGAAAGGTGTAAGGAGCGTTGTCATAGAAACAGGCGGTTTTACGGAATTCAGAGCAGAACGGGTGGCATTAGAAAAAGAGATCCTGGAGATGGCGACCAGATGGGGCATCACCTTCATGGGCCCGAACTGTGTCGGCATAATCAACACCGATAATGGCCTGGTGATGCCGTTTTATCCTGTTGAAGCGGCTGACATGGCGAAGGGTGGTGCCTCGTTCATTTCCCAGAGCGGCGGGCTCGTCCACGACTTTCTAAAGCGATGCAGTTACGAGAAGCTGCGCTGCGGAAAACTTTTGAGCATCGGTAATAAATTGATGCTTGATGAAAATGATTTCCTGGAATTCCTTATCACCGATCCCGTCACTCACAGTATTGGCATCTACCTGGAGAGTGTGACTGACGGCCGGCGGCTGATGGAGCTTGGCCGCTTATCCCAAAAACCGATTGTCGTGCTCAAAGGAAACAGGAGCCACGCAAGCCGGCAAATAGCGCAGTTCCACACGGCAGCGCTTGCGGGTGATGAGCGCGTGCTGGAGGCCGCACTCGGGCAGAGCGGTCTACACCGGGTGAGCACTCTGTCCGAAATGATAAGTCTCTTGAAGATATTCACGCTGCCGCTTCTCAAGGAAAGAAACCTGCTGCTTATCACTCGCTCAGGGGGACAAGCAGTATTGTTGGCTGACGCTGCCGCTCTCAGAGGATTCAACCTTGCCCCGCTTCCTTCGACCCTCGCAAATTTTGTACGTCAAAAGGTAAAGGCGGGAGTAATACGACCTACCAACCCTGTAGATCTGGGGGACGTTTTCGACATCCGTTCATACGCCGAGATGGTAGAACTGTCGCTGAAAGACCAAAGGATCGATGGCGTTCTCCTTTTCCACTACTTCCCCGTTGAGGAGAAGGAACTCACCGAAGCGCTCTTCCGGGAAACAGCCGACCTGTCGCGCGCGTATCAGAAACCGGTGGTCGTCTGCGTGCTTCCCGGAAGGAGAGAGATGCTTACGTTCGATCCTGAGCCCTACTTTCCTGTATATGAGGATGCGGATCAGGCTCTGGACGCGCTGGCTGTCTCGCTGCGCCACTGCGAAAATATGCAGAAGAGAATGCGTACACGGTCCCTTGAACATGTCACGCAGAAGAAACAACAGCGACACTCTACAAACGAGATCGCACCGGTATCCGAGATCATGCCTGCAGACGAGACCTTTGCTCTCCTTAAAGCCGCCGGGTTGGCGGCTGCAGACTACGCTATCGTCTCGCGAGTCGACGAAGCGCAGGCCGCGGCAGACAGAATAGGCTACCCCGTAGCCTTGAAAATCGTCTCCCCCGTTGTGCTGCACAAGACAGAGAAAGCAGGGGTGAAACTGAATCTCGGTGATGCTGCGTCTCTTGAGGCTGCTTTCGGGCACATGAAGGCAGACCGGTATCTTGTCCAGCGCATGGTTGGCGGGTGCGAGACCATCATCGGGGCAAAGAGGGACCCGCAGTTCGGGCCTGTTGTCCTTTTCGGCATGGGCGGGATGCTCGTGGAACTCTTTGATGATGTGGCGGTTCGCGTTGCTCCTCTGGATGAGGCCACGGCCGCGGAAATGGTGGATGAGATAAAGGGTTCAGTTCTTCTGGGCGGCTACCGCGGAAGCCCCGCCCTCGATAAGAAGGCCGTAGTGGATGCCCTCTTATGCGTGTCGCGCCTTCTCTTCGAAGATCCCTCGATTATCAACGTGGATGTGAATCCACTGGTTGTTCTTGAACGCGGAAAAGGTGCAGTTCTGGTGGATGCCAAAATAGAGCGCCTGGTATCGCCCGCAGACTAACCCCGCCGAAGGATGCATGCAGCCGTTACTATTTCTGTACCAACTCCAGTAGCGTGGGCCTTTTCATAGAAAATTCAAACAAAAAACGGATGGGCATCTGTTCGTGCCACTTGAGGCTTTCGAAAAGACGCGGCACGACCGTCTCTCCGATGATAACGCCGTTGTCGTCCAATCCATTCCTCACCAGCGTCAGCACATTCTCAAAGGGGACATCGACAAGGCCTGACATCAGAACGAGGATTCTGGCCTTAACGGCCTTTACCCTTTTTGTGGCAATCACGCCGACATCATCTACCGGTTCAAGGCGCCACACCTTCTTCAGGTCACCGCCTGACGCAAAATAGAGATTGAGCCCAAAGTCTGTGAGCTGGCAACTGAAAAACGTGGCCATGGCGTAACAGGCACCCTCACAGCCGGCCCAGACAAGCGCATCGCCCCTCTGGGCGCCAGTCCTTTCAATCATGGACCTGAAGATCGGGAACATGTCGGTGTGATCCTTGCCGGTGGACAACGCTTTTCTCTCCCAACTCATTCGATCCTCCCCTCTTCTCTGTAACGTCTGCGCCTGTTGCAGATGATCATTCGTTCTCCTCGATGACAGGCAGGAGAAGGTGCGACGGGTACTGCTGGCAACGGTAGATTTTGTGCACCACTGTCTTGCTTGAGCAGATGTGCCACGGAATATAGACCACTGCAGTATCTCCGCTGACCCCTGTGGGTATATCCAGGGAAGTTATCTCTACGCAGATTCTGTGATCTCGTTCAAAAAGGTTTGAGGTTGCAGCTAATTCCACGTCGTATTGACAAACCTCTCCCGGAACCACCGCCTTTTGCGCGCTGCGCGTCAATGGATGGAAGGGGCGTCCCGGAAGTGATTTGCCTTCGTCTATCGCTCTGTGAGAAGCCTTGAGCCACCCTCTTGTTAGTTCTCTCTCCGGCACTGCCGGTCGTTCCATTTCCCCTTCTCTTGCGGTCTGCACTGATACATCCGGGCCCACGTCCTTAAGAATGATGATCCAGTTCGTATCCTCCTGATCGATCTCTGCCCAGAAATGAAGTGAGAGAGGCCCGGTTACTTCCATGTCGTGCGGGAGAGGATCGGACATGTATCTCAGCTTCTGTACTGTTCGTGTCTGTGTGAGAGGCATCTGCGCAAAGCAGTCGGGCGCATCAATGCCGTCGAAGCTCAAAGGCGCGAAGGGCTCCCACCTGAGACGTTCCCATGAATCAAGGTAGAGTTTTTTCCACTGCGTTTGTTTCAATGGCCATTCATCCGCACGGCGCCAGTGGTTGGCCCCCATTACCCAGATCTTTACCTTGGGTTCTTCCATGACCCCTGTATCGATGCCCTTGAGCCAGTAATCGTACCAGCGCACGATCTCGTCATGGAAGGCAATCCACGGCCTCGGGAACTGAGCCGGTCCGTTCAGGAGCAGTTTTCTATGCGGAGCACCAGCTCCTTTCTCCCAGTATCTCAGGGCCGCAAACAAATGCTGTTTATAGGTGTAGGCGTACCATCCCGAACCCGTGTACATGGGGATATTGATCTTCTTCATTCCCTCTTCAACCTCGCCCTGATTTTCCTGCTCGTAAGGATGGATCAGGAAACGGAAGGTTCTCAGGTCGAGGTTGCCCTTCCTCTGGAGGAGATTAAACACGACCGGGTACATCCTGTTGTCCGGATTGCTGAAGGCCTCTTCCCAGAGCTTTTCTTCTCCGGGACTCAGCTTTATCTCGCGCTTGTTTTCTACGCTGTGCTTGATGAGCCCCAACAGAAACACGTGCATCACGCCGCCAGGGAACAAATCTCTGAAGGAGAAGTTGCCGGGATCGTAAGGGAAGATCGCCTTGAGGTGGGGAGGCCGGGTCATGGCAGCGATCATCTGACTCCTTCCGAAATCGGATATGCCTATCATACCTACGCTGCCGTCACACCAGGGCTGCTGTGCAATCCACTCAATCAGATCATACGCATCCATCCTACCCTCGACCCACCGATCTCCCGGTTCAGAATTGCCGAATCCTCTGGGGTTCGCGATCACGTGCGCGTAGCCTCTCGAGGTCAGGAACCTGGTATCGCCGGCCTCTGCAGCGCCGCACCATAACGGCGCCCACGCCGGCTGATTATGACAGGCTTCAACCGCCTCCGGGCTCTGCAGAAATTTATTGTGTGCGGCAAAAGCGAAGAGGGCTGGAAAACGTCCTTCATTATCAGGCCGGTAAACGTCGACGGCGAGTTTCACGCCATCCCTCATAGGGACCATGACGTCGATGCCTTCCACCTTTGTCTGGTATTGGGGTTGAGAACCCAAGTGTTCTTTCATCGATCTTCTCCTTGTGCCTTTTCAGCTTTCCCGTTCGCTGTCGAGATCTCGCAGGGACTCGGGCGCATAGCGTTCACCCTGCGCGGCTCCCGCTGGAACCGCAGCCTCGATACGGTCGAGGTCTGCTCTTGTCAGCGTGACCGCGCCCGCGCCGAGTGCCTCTGAAAGGCTCTCACGTTTGCGAGGTCCAACGAGAGGCACGATATCACTCCCCTGCGCTGCTACCCAGGCGATCGCGAGCTGTGCCACCGTAACGCCTTTCTCTTCGGCTACCGCGCGTAGCGATTCGACCAGCGCAAGATTCTGCTCCACATTGGGTGATGCGAAACGAGGGAACCGCACTGTTCGCGGATCGCCTGTGATCCTCTGCCTGTTCCAATGGCCGCTGATAAGGCCTCGCGACAGTACGCCATAAGCTGTTATTCCTATCTTCAGTTCCCTGCACACAGGAAGGATGTGCTTCTCGATTCCTCGCGAGACGAGGGAGTACTCTATCTGCAGATCGCTGATAGGATGCACTGAGGCTGCCTTGCGTATCGTTTCAGCTCCCACCTCGGATAGACCAACATGGCGAACGTAACCCGCCTTCACCATCTCACCTATAGTGCCTACGGTCTCCTCTATTGGCACCGTTTTATCAAGGCGCGCCGGCCGATAGATGTCCACGTAGTCCACGCCAAGCCGTTTGAGTGAATAGGCGAGAAAGTTTTTGATCGCCTGCGGTCGGCAGTCGTAACCGCTCCAGCCGCCCGAAGGGTCCCTCAGGGCGCCGAACTTCACGCTCAGTACAACGTCTTCCCGGCGCATGCCTCGCAGGGCTTCACGGATCAGTATCTCGTTGTGACCCATTCCGTAGAAATCGCCTGTATCGAGTAACGTAACGCCCGCGTCAAGAGCAGCCCTGATGGTGGCGATGCCCTCAGCCTCATCGGCAGGGCCGTACAGGCCGGACATGGCCATGCAGCCTAACCCGATCGCGGAAACCCGCGGTCCATGTGCGCCTAGCTTCGTGGTATTCATAAACGATCTCCTTTAGCTTTCCTGAGCACAATATAATAATTGTACACTACCGGGCTGAATGATGGCGATTATTAATATTGGGATGTTCAGGATGTGAAAGGAAAACACCACATTGCCACCAGGAAGGTGGATGGATGTGAGTGCCGCACTAATGCGATACTGGTTTTAGAAACCCGCTGACGATGTCTCTCGGCAGCTTCGGACGGATACCTGAGGCGCCTTCCTTGTCCGGAAGAAACAGCGAAGACTTCCGGGTATCCGTCCCGGCGTCGCGCTATTTCTTACTTGACGGCTTTCTTAAGTGCCTGGCCGGCCGAAAATTTCGGAGCCTTTCTCGCAGGAATCTTTATCTCTTTGCCTGTCTGCGGATTTCTCCCCTTCCGTGCTTTTCTCTGCGTGACAGAGAACGTACCGAAACCGATAAGAGTGACCTTCTCCCCTTTCTTCAGGGCTTTCTTTACCCCGTCGATAAAAGAATCGAGCGCTTTGTTTGCAGCCACCTTGCTGATCTTGCACTCTTTCGCCATCTTATCGATAAGCTCTGTCTTTGTCATGATCCCCTCCTCAGGTGGATAGATGTAGCGCACTCCTACAAGCACGCACTCTTTTAATAGCACGACTTTACCGTCTGCACAAGTGTTTTCTGCAAAATCGAAGAAGAAAATTAATACCGGGCATACCTGCTTCTACCCTTATATTTGGGGCGGAGCGGCTGGTATAGATTCCCACGGGCGAGCCCGCGGTACTCGTAGCACGCGTTCGCGCGAACTGATCATGCATTCACCCACGCTTGAAAGCGTGGTCCTCTGCTAGCTCGACGCCGCCGCCCGTGGGATCTATCTAGCGAGCACGGCTCGCGAGAGGGGGAGGGCCGGGTACCCGCGTGCGGGTGGCGGCTTTGCCACTGGAGGGGGCGACGCGAGCCCCACAAATAGTTGAGCGGAGATCAGTAGAGCATCTTTGCGATGATGTTCTTCTGTATGTTGCGGGTGCCTTCGTATATCGATGTAATGCGTATATCCCTGAGGGCTCCCTCAAGGCCCTGGTCGCGCATATAGCCGTAGCCGCCAAGGACATCGATGGACCTGTTCATTAGCCATATCGCTGCTTCGGGTATTGCCAGTTTCGCCATAGACGCGTACATGCTTGCTTCCCGGTCCTTCTTATCGTAAAGCCAGGCAGTCTTGTAAAGGAGGGTCCGGCACTTTTCTATCTCCACGTACATATCCACCAGTTCGTGCTCGATTGACTGGAACTGGATGATGGGCCTGCCGAACTGTTTTCTTTTCTTTGCGTAGTCCGCTGCTTTTTCATACCCGTAGAGCATGCCGCCGAATGCCTGTGCCGCTATCACTATTCTGCTGAGTTCGAATCCTGCAAGCGCGGCTTTCTTCCCCTTGCCGCGCTGGCCGAGCACGTGGTCTTTCGGTATACGGAAATCACTGAAAACAAGCTCTCCCGACGCCGTGGTGTTGATGCCCATTTTTCTGCCGAGATCGTTTATCTCAAATCTCGTGGGGCCGTTTTCATTGATCTGTTCTTTGTCAAAGACCACAGCGGTGAAACGCTCTCCATCCTTTGCAAGCACGGTATAGAAGTCTGCATAACCAGCATTTGTGGTAAAAGTCTTTGAGCCGTTCAGGATAAAAGAATCATCCTTCTCCTCAATTCTAGTCTTCAGTGTTCCGATGTCGCTCCCGCTGTCCGGCTCTGTTACGCTGAAAGCAGGGATGTACCGTCCCTCTATCAGCGGACGTATATATTTTTCCCTCTGCTCCTTTGTTCCGGAAATGTCAACGACAAAGCTGGGGATATAGCCCAGGCTCAGAGCCATCCCCATGCCTGGCAATCTTCTGCACATCTCAGTGACGGCGACAACGTGGCCGAGGGCTCCGTAGCCCGAGCCGCCGATGTCCTCGGAGAAGCCTGCGCCTATGATGCCAAGTTCGCCGATTTTTCTGAAGAGTTCCCTGGGATAGCTGTGCTCATCCTCGAGTTTCTGGAGATAGTCCAGTTCCAGTTCCTTCTCGGCGAATTCTCTCACCGCTTGCTCTACGTCTCTTAAGTCGTTGCCGATATCAAAGTCCATAGGGTGCACACAAACAGGTGTATGTTAACAATTTCGCCATATCTTTTCTATCAAATTCTCAGCGTAGCTTCAGGTGGCGATAGGTCTTCCTAGCTTGTGCTGAGCAGCGATGTTGCACGGGCGAGATCTTCAGGAGTATCGACGCTGACACCGTCGTACTCAACAACAAGCACTTTGATCTTATATCCGGCTTCGAGCGCGCGCAGTTGTTCGAGCGATTCCATCTGCTCCAGCTTTCCTTTGGGCAGGTTCACGAACCTCTCCAGAAATGAGCGCGAGAAGCCATAAATGCCAATGTGCTTGTACACGTCAGCGCCGGCAGGTTTCTGCGGAAAAGGGATAAGCGATCGGGAAAAGTAGAGTGCAAAGCCGTGCTGGTCGAGAACGACCTTCACTGTATGCGGATTATTCAATTCACTCTTGTCTTTCACGGGCGTGCAGAGGGTCGCCATGTCGAGCGACTCCTCCTCAATGACTGAAAAGAGAGTGTCTATCATGTCGCCCCTTATCGAGGGTTCATCTCCTTGCACATTTACAATGATATCAGCGTCGCGTCCTTTGATTGCTTCATGCACCCGGTCAGTGCCGGAAGCGCAATCGACAGGAGTCATAACTACTGACGCCCCGAAAGAGACAGCGGCATCCCGTATGCGCGCATCGTCTGTCGCGATCAAGGTCTCCTGCTTCAAGGTGGATGTGCCGGCGCGTTCGTATACCCACTGTATGAGCGGTTTTCCGGTGATTGGCGCGAGCGGTTTACCGGGAAGCCTCGTGGACGCATATCGTGCGGGTATCACGATCACTCTTCTCATGAAGTAAATCCTGGACGCCAGTGTCTAAATCCTAAACAAATCCCAATTTTCAAAACTCTCAAACCAAAGGCTTTGGCGGTACAGCCGCGTTCAGAACATTTGGCATTCGGTGATTTGAGATTATTTAGAATTTGGTGCTTGGAATTTTTCATTTTAGCTTCCATGCAGGTACCGCTTGAGAAAAGCCCCGGTGTAGCTTTTGCGAGTTGCCATCACTTCTTCCGGTGATCCTTTCGCTATGATGGATCCGCCCCGGTCGCCCCCTTCAGGACCAAGATCGACGATATAGTCGGCGCACTTGATGACGTCCATGTTGTGCTCGATGACAACAACCGTGTTGCCCCTCTCGATCAGCTCGTTCAAGACGAAAAGAAGCTTGTCGATGTCCACGAAATGAAGGCCGGTCGTAGGCTCGTCCAGGATGTAAAGCGTGCGGCCCGTGTCTCGCTTGGAGAGTTCTCTGGAAAGCTTTATGCGCTGCGCTTCACCGCCTGAGAGCGTGGTTGCCGCCTGACCCAGGCGAATGTAGCCAAGTCCGACTTCGTAGAGCACCTTCAGTTTGTTCCTGATCTGCGGAACTGCATCAAAGAACTCCATTGCCTGCGTTACGGTCATCCCCAGAACATCGGCAATATTCTTTCCCCGGTATTCAACTTCCAGGGTGTCGCGGTTATAGCGTTTGCCGCGACACGTGTCGCAGACGACGTACACGTCGGGCAAGAACTGCATCTCGATTTTGACGAAGCCCTCTCCCTCGCAGGTCTCACACCTTCCGCCTTTCACGTTGAAACTGAATCTGCCTTCCTTATAGCCGCGCATTCGTGATTCAGGCAGCTTTGTAAAGAGTTCCCTGATGAAGGTGAAGACTCCCGTGTAGGTGGCAGGGTTTGACCTGGGCGTACGGCCTATGGGTGACTGGTCTATGTCGATGACCCGATCTATTGCCTGCCATCCTGTGATGGTGTCCAACTCCCCGGCGCGGTCCTTGGACCGGAAGAGCTTCTGCTTCAGGAGAGGGAAGAGCGTATCGATGATGAGGGAACTTTTTCCCGAGCCGGATACGCCTGTTACGCAGGTGAGCACGCCGAGCGGAATATCCACATCGATGTTTTTCAGGTTGTGGGCGCGTACTCCCTGCATGCGGATGAATTCTTCCGCTTTTCTTCTCTTCCCGGGCGTGACTATTTCCAGCCGCTTTGACAGGTATTGGCCCGTGAGCGAATGTTCATCCCGGGCCAGCGCAGCCGGTGTTCCGGCAAAGACGAGATTGCCGCCGTTCTCCCCTGCGCCCGGACCGAGGTCGATTACATAGTCAGAGAGGAGGATCGTGTCGTAGTCGTGCTCCACCACCACCACGGTATTGTCCAGGTCTCTCAACCTCTTGAGGGTGGCAAGGAGGCGCTCGTTGTCCCGCTGGTGAAGGCCGATGCTGGGCTCATCCAGCACGTAGAGCACTCCTGTGAGCCCCGAGCCGATCTGTGTGGCCAGTCGTATCCGCTGCGATTCGCCCGCGGAGAGCGTAGCAGAGTTGCGCTCAAGGGTGACGTAGTCAAGACCCACGTCTATGAGAAACTTCAAGCGGGAGCTCACCTCTTTGAGAATATTCCGGGCGATCTCCTTTTCCTTCTCCGGCAGTTCCAGATCCCCGAAGAAGCGGTGCTCCTGGGCGATGGTCATCTGCGTGACCTCGTGGATGTTCGAACCACCAACCTTGACCCAGAGCATCTCCTTCTTGAGGCGTGCACCCTTGCACGTCGGACACGGAATGAGATTGATAAAGCGCTCATATTTCTCCTTCTCCCAGAAGGCTGCGTTCTCCCTCTCCCGCTCCAGTTCGGGTATCACCCCATCGAACGGCCGTTTCACAAAATGGACCCGCTGTCCACGCTCCACCTGGAACTCGATCTCATCATTGCCTGAGCCGTGAAGAATCACATCTTGCACCTGCTTGGGCAGGTCCTTGAAAGGCTTGCGTATATCGACCTTATAGTGCTTGACGAAGGCCTCCAGGAATGGCATGAAGGCAACAGGGTTCTTTTCGCCCCATGGCACCACTGCACCTTCCCTAAGCGATAATTCCTTGTTCGGTACAACGAGATCAGGATCGAAGAATTCTTTGACCCCGAGGCCGAGACACGCGGGGCAGGCGCCATACGGGTTGTTGAACGAGAACATCCTGGGCTCAATTTCCGGATAACTTATGCCGCAGTCGGGGCACGCGAATTTTTCGCTGAAGACGAGCGTCTCCTTTTCCAGCTCTATCTTAACGATGCCGCCCGCCTTGTTGAGCGCCAGCTCTACAGCCTCGGTCAGACGTCGCTCGATGCCCTCCCTGATCGTGAGCCGGTCGATGATGATCTCTATCTCATGCTTCTTGTTCTTGTCGAGTACTATAGTTTCCGAAAGATCGACCACCTTGCGGTTCAGCTTGATCTTCGTGAAGCCCTGCCGCCTGAGATCGTCAAGCTCTTTTCGATATTCTCCCTTTCGTCCGCGAACTATCGGCGCAAGCACAGTCAGCTTGGTGCCGGGGGCCAGAGCGAGTATCGCGTCCACGATCTGCGGCGCATGCTGACTCTTTATCTCCTTGCCGCAGCCGTAGCAGAAGACGTGTCCGATCCGCGCGAAGAGAAGCCTCAGATAATCATATATTTCAGTGACCGTACCGACGGTGGAACGCGGGTTTTTGCTGATACTCTTCTGCTCGATACTGATGGCAGGCGACAAGCCTTCGATGTAATCGACATCGGGTTTTTCCATCAGTTCGAGGAACTGGCGTGCGTATGCCGAGAGAGACTCCACGTAGCGCCGTTGTCCCTCTGCATAGATGGTATCAAAGGCGAGGGAAGATTTTCCGGATCCGCTCGGTCCGGTAATGACGGTGATTTTGTTCCTCGGGAGCTCAACGTCGATATTCTTGAGGTTATGCTCCCGGGCCCCTTTTACAAAGAGTTTGTCCACGGTATTTTGGAGGATAAGCTAGATGTTCTGCGCCTTCTTCCAGCCTTCTTTCTTCAGTCGTTCGACGCGACTATTTGCCCATTTCTTGAATTCGTCCATGTAACGTTTCGGGTCCTGATTTCTCAGGCTTATGATCCGGTCTCTCTCTTTCGGGAGGTCAACCTGGTCGGTAGGAGTGGTGCCCGTCCATGACGCCAGGCCCTGCATAAAGAGAAATTCAGGAGTAATCTTCGAGGGGTCTTTGTGCGCATGTTCGCCATAGAAGCGCGCGACGTCCATGTCGTATTCGATGATCCAGCCATTGTCCCTGACCATTGTCTTTTCGTTGAATGGTACATTCTTCGACTCTTCCGGGCAGTATATAGCTGTGATGACTTCCTCGGGAATGATGCAGTCGATGGAAAGTCCGACCATATGTTTCCCACACGAGCATGATCTCTGTGACATGATCATCATAGTGTCACCTCTGAAAGGGTCTTCTGAAGCGCCATAGTGTAACAAAGCCGGGAGTGAATTTCAAACGCCGGAGCGGTCGCGTAAATACCACCAAAGAAAGCCTTTTCTCGCTTTTCAACACAAACTGTTCAAATCTCTGTGAATAACCAGTGATCGGCGAAGGATAAATAGTTGACAATACTGAAGCGAGTCCGTTTTGCTCATTTGTGGTGCACTCTGAAAAACTTCAATGGTTACGCGGTATATTCAAAGATTAAAATCTCTCAATATTTGTCCGCGATGGGAAAACTGCTCGCGAGAAAAAGCGTTACTTTTCTCTAGCTTACAATCCGCCTTTTTGAAGAGGTCAGAGAATGGCTGCCGGTGCGGGGTTTGTGGCCTGAGCCGTGGCAAAAGGCCGCTGGATCAGGGAAATATCGTGCCGTCATCCGGGAAATACCCCAGAGGCCGGGTGAACGTGAACTTGAAAGGCTCTGCGACCAATTTCTGTGCAACGACGCCCGTGCTGCCACTCGGAACGGATACCGGAAGAAAGGCCACCATCAGCACAGTACCGATTGCAGTCGCAATAAGAGCGAACGGGCGAACCAATATGAAATCGCCGATTATCGCACCTGCCGCAGGGGCCGGCGCATTATCGGGCGGAGCCCCCATATCATCCTGGCCACGAGCACTCAGAACCGGAGTTATCAGGAGAACCAATAACAACCAGCACGTGATCAGCCGTTTCATAACTTTCCTCCCCCTCGATGTATTGAGGCGAACATGTACTTGGACGCTCTTATTATCCTACAACATTTCTCAGCCGGAGAGAAAGTATTCACGGCGCGAGCACTTGTCAATCCTTGGGGCTCGCGTGCACGGACGACGCGTGGAACGAGAGTACCGCGGGCTTGGCCGTGGGCTCCGGAGATGAAACAAGTCTGCCAGAAAGTCTGCCAGAAAGTTGTTGACAACGATAAGGATAAATGTCTTAATGTAAGACAGATGCCCCACGCGACAGATAAGAAACGAGCGGCCGGCATGGACCAACGCGTAAACTCGGGGGATTTCAGAGACGAACCACGGGTTTTTGCCCCGCTCAAGCCGCAGCGACTCTCCGAAGAAGTCTACCGTCAATTGAAAGAGGCAATACTGGGAGGATACTACAAACCGGGAGACCGGCTCCCTTCCGAGAAGGCATTCTGTGAAACCTTCGGCGTGGGAAGGCCGGTGATACGGGAGGCGCTGCGCTCACTGGAGAACTCGGGACTTATTTCGGTCCGTCCCGGCGCGGGCGGTGGCGCCTTTGTTCAGAAGATCGATTCGAGCACTCTTGCGGGCATGTTCGAAGGTATCATTAAAATGGACAAGGTCTCCCTCGAAGAAATCACAGAGGCGAGGCTGGCATTAGAGATGGGATCGTTGCCCCTGGTCTTCGAGCACATCAATGCGGAACACCTCGACGAGCTTGAGCAGAACCTGAAAGAGGTGCGGGACAATCTTGAGCGCGGCGTCAGGGGGAAGAGAAATCTTGGCTTCCATGTAATATTGCTTAAAGCAAGCGGCAACCAGCTTCTCAGCAAGATTGGCGAAGCCTTGATGGGTCTCATGAGCAGTCTGCTTGAGGAGTACGAGTATAGCACCCAAAGGTCGCAACAGATCCTCAAAGTGCACGAGCACTTGATCCATCTTTTGAGAACGAAACGGTTCGAAGAAGCGTCACGGATCCTCGAATCCCACATTCATGATACCTTCCATCTTTTTAGGAAGCATCGCCATAATAACGGCCCCGGCCGCAGAATGGGGCGGAAGGGGGCAAACAGCCCAGGTGGCAGCAGGTGACGCAGCCCACGAGAATAACACGCGTGCGCGTGACAAGCTCTTGGAAGGAGGTATAGCCATGGGAAATAGACAAAGAATGACAGTAGTGGTCGTGATCTGTCTTGGTATCATGATAAGCGTGTGCAGCATGGGTTTCGCTGCCCCCATCGACATAAAGATCACCACGGTACAGTTGCGGCAGCAGCAGATGGGAGAGGCTATCGAACGTCTGGCCAAATATATCAACGCAGATCCGAAACTGAAGGACAAGGTGCGGGTGAGGACATATCCTGCGGCGCAGCTCTACACGGGTCAGGAAGAGACCCAGGCGGTGATCAAGGGTGAGATACAGATCGCATTTGTGATCGGATCCCAGCTCGAGCCGATCGATCCCGCGCTGGAGCTGATCAAACTTCCGTTCCTATTTCCGGATGTCGAGACGAGCTACAAAGTGCTTGAGGGCTCGGTGGGAAAGAAGCTTTTCTCCAAGATGGATCAGAAGGGGCTTGCGGTTCTCGGCATGGTCTCTTCGGGAGATGTGGCGATATCCAACAGCAAAAGACCTATCGTGAACGTCGAAGATTTCAAGGGTCTCAAGATGAGGTCATTCGGACGCATGGGTGCTGCGACTCTGAAGGCGCTAGGCGCCATGGCTATTGTGACTGCATCAGAGGAAACGTATACCGCTCTTCAGCAGGGCGTGATCGACGGATGTACCACCCCCGCAGTTGTCTTTCTCGCGAGGAAATATTATGACGTGCAGAAGTATGTGAGCGCAGCCGGTATGATGAATGCCACGCACGTGTTCATGATCGGGAACAAGGCTTGGTGGGAGGGGCTTCCGCCCGACGTGAGGACTGCCCTTAACGGTATTATCGGGCGGTTGGTAAAAGAGATGCGTGTGGAAATAGAGGTGGATAACAAGAAGGTATTTGAGCAGATCGCGGCAAAAGGATGCCAGGTGCACGTGCTCACGCCTGCCGAGCAGGCGGCTTTCAAGAAAGCGCTTCAGCCAGTCTACACAGAGTTCGCGCCTATCGTAGGCGCCGATCTTGTCAAAGAGGCGCAGCGCGAAGCGGAGAGGCTGAGCAAAACAAAGTGAATACCGATTCGCCTTCAAGCGCATACCTTCGTTGTCGCTGTGTCGCTTTTCCTCGACGTACTCTAGTACGCCTGCGGCAAACTCCTCGCTGCCGTCTCGGTCTGTATCTTGAATGCGAATCGGTATCCAGCCATTGCCGGAAATGAGTGCGGCGAAGTCGTTGGAGCAGCTTGGATTAGAATTAGAGATAACATAGGGGGAAGCCATGAAAATTATTTTCGTGCTTTGGTTGGGCGTATTGCTGGTCGCGCTTTCGGTTGGCCTGCCCGAGAACGGTATGGCAGCGCCTGTTGATGTCAAAATCACCACGATTCAGCTCCGCACCCAGCAGATGGGAGTCGGCATCGAGCGTTTCGCAAAATACGCAAAGGAGCAGCTCGGGGACAAGGTCCGCGTGAGAACGTACCCCGCGGCCCAGCTCTACACAGGCCAGGAAGAGCTGCAGGCGGTAATCAAGGGCGAGATTCAGATGGCCTATATTATAGCCTCTCCCTTTGACACTTTCGTTCCTGCTACGCAGGTGGTGAAACTCCCCTATCTGTGCCCGGACATTGAGACGTCGTACCGGCTCTGGGAAGGGCCCATAGGGAAAAGACTTACCGGGATGCTGGAAAAGAAAGGCGTGGGGTTACTCGGCATAGTCTCCTCGGGCACGGTGGTTGTCTCGAACAGCAAACACCCCATCAAGAAAATTGAAGATTTCAAGGGCATCAAGATGCGATCGTACGGGCCAATGGGTGCCAGCACTATAAAAGGGCTTGGTGCAATGGCCGTGGTCACCGCATCGGAGGAAACCTATTCTGCGCTCCAGCAGGGAGTGATAGACGGGGCAATGACACCAGCCTCTGTCTTTTTTGACCGCAGATACTACGATATTCAAAAGTATGCAACAAACCCGGGCAACATGAATGCGACGTTCGTCTACCTGATCGCAAACGGCCAATGGTGGGGGCAGCTCCCCGGTGATATTCGTACAGGGTTGCAGAAAGCCATAGACAGGCTGGTGAAGGAACAGCGGACGGAGATCGAGCGGGAAGACAAGAGCATATTCGAGCAGATTGCCGGCAAAGGAGTGCAGGTGGTGACATTGACTGCCGCAGAGCAAGCGCCATGGAAGAAAGCTCTCCAGGTGGTCTATACGGAATTCAGCAATGAGATCGGGCCTGAGATCGTGAAAGAGGCTCAGCAGGAAGTTGAAAAAATGACAAAGACAAAGCGGTAGGGGTGGTCAAATGGGTGGTGAAGATGCAACCATAGGTGAGAGCCTGGATGCGCCGCTGGGCAAAGGCGGCCGTTTCATGGCTCGCTGGGATTACATAGAGAAGTGGATAGCCGGAGGGCTCATCATGCTTGCCCTCTGTCTGTCATTCTATAGCGTCGCAGCGCGCTACATCTTCCATTGGTCTCTTGATTGGTCGGACGAGATATCGGTCTATATGGTCGTGTGGGCGGTTTTCTTCGGCGCGAGCTCTCTTATGAAGAAAGATGAACACGTGCGCGTCGATCTCTTCATTCAGAGAATCTCCGAGAAACGCCAGAATATTCTCCATTTCTATCACGGTATTCTCGCCATCGGATTCTTGGCGGTCGTTACCTATGGCGGCTGCATGCTCATCCAGAAGGCTTATCAAACACAGATTACATCGGAGAGCTATCTCAAGTTTCCGATGTATCTGCCGTACCTGATCATGCCCCTGGGAGGTGCGCTGCTTACGATCCGCATGATTGAACGGCTGATCATGCTCTATGGCAAACTGAGGACGTATCAAGGCCTCTGGCGCGATCCCGTTATTTATGGACTCATCGCACTCTCTCTCATCCTCCTTTATGTGCTCAAGCTGGACATCGATGTCACTCTTGCGATGGTCATGCTTCTGATCATCATGCTGTTCCTCGGCATGCCCGTAGCCTTCAGCCTGGGGATCGCCTCTCTTGCTTGTCTAATGGCCTTCAACCTGATAAAGATGGACGGCATCGCGCCCAAAATGTTCTGGGCAATGAATAAATTCACGTTAATCGCCATACCTTACTTCATCGTTGCCGGCAACTTGATGATGAAGGGGGGACTCGCAAAGCCGCTACTGGAACTGGGCTACTCCTTTCTCAAACGGCTGGACGGCGGTCTTGCCATTGCTGTCATGTTCGCTGCTGTTATTTTCTCGGCCATTTCAGGTGTGAGCGCTGCTCTCGCCGCGACCCTCGGCCTTATCGCGATTCCATGGATGATGGAAAAAGGTTATCCCAAAAGATTCTGCATGGGCCTGATCGGCGCCGGTGGTACGCTCGATATCCTGATACCTCCTTCAACGATTCTGATCATCTATGGCACGGTCTCGGGTGATTCGATCTCAGACCTGTATATCGCGGGATTCCTTCCCGGATTTTTACTGGCCGCAGCCATGTGTGTCCAGGTCTGGTTCATGTGCAGGCGTAATAAATTTGGGCAGCCCGCGCCCGAGGATAAATTTTCGTGGAAGGAAGTGGGTACGAAATTCAAGAGTGCCATATGGGCGCTCCTCATGCCCATTCTCATCATGGGCGGTATTTACAGTGGTATTTTCACGGTCACGGAAGCATCTGTCGTTTCAGTGTTCTATGCTGCGGTGGTCTGTATTTTTATCTACCGCAACATCGGATTCAAAGAGGTCGTCGCAATACTCAATGATTCGGTCGTGCTCACTTCGATGATCTATTTCATACTCATGTGCGCAACGCTATTCGGCTTCCTGGTAACCATGGAGCAGCTCTCCAATCGTCTGCTGGAGGTCATAGCGGCTTACGATCTTCGCCCCTGGATGTTCCTGGCGATCATGAACATCTCCATTTTCATCATGGGAATGTTTTTGACGCCTGCGACGAAAATTCTGATTGTGGTGCCAATCGTCTATCCCATTCTGCAGAAGCTGGGAATCAGCGGCATCCACTTCGGGATCCTGATGACGATCAACATGGAGCTTGCGTTTCTCATGCCCCCCATCGGCATGCATCTTTATGTCATGAGTGCGGTCTGCAAGGAGCCGCTCAACGAGGTGGTCAAAGGCGTGCTGCCCTTCTTCCTCCTGCTCCTCGTAGGCATGTTTGTCATTACCTATATTCCTTGGATCAGTTTGGTGTTTCTGAAACACTAGCTAGGAACGGTGAACCGTAAGCTGTGAGCAGTAAGCAGTGAGCAGTAAGCAGCTAAGAGCGAGAGGACAGAGAAAGCAGAAGCCGAGTACTTACGAGAAAGGACGAGACAAGGAAAGCCAACGAGTAGCAAGCAGTCAGAAGATGTTGTGTTACTGCTCACTGCTTACTGCTCACTATTCACTAAATAGGAGACGAATATGGGATACACAGCAGTTGAAAAGATTCTGATGAAGCATTCTGTGAAGCCTGTGGACACAGTAACACCCGGCGAGATCCTGACCTGCCGGATCGATTACGCAG
>DATKNH010000052.1 GCA_035541455.1 Syntrophorhabdales bacterium | reverse complement strand
CCTCGTAGCGAGGTCAGGATCTCGATGTCCTTCTTCATCTTCTCCGTACAAAGGCTCATAAGCAGCTTCGTCACTTCCTTGATCTGTTCTTCAATATAGAGGAGCTGCGCAGCATCCTGCTTCAAGACGAGTTCCTTCGCTTACTGAAAATAAGGGTTCGCCGACCCAGGAAGAACTAAGCCCCCCTGCCTTCCTTGGGGCAATCTTACTGCCTTTCAATGGTTAGTTATACAGGAAGTAAAGGTAGGAGGAAGGAATAACGCCATGTGCCAAGCCTTTCTATCATATCCAATTCTGCTTGAACCATTTGCCCATGATGAGGTCGTGGTAGATAGCTAATCCATAAGCCAACGATCTTTACTCTCCTGTGTTTAAAAGCGCGATCCCAATGGGGCAACCGGTTGCAAACAAGTGCGGGCTCATCAAGCAATGGCTTATCGATCTTTCACCAAAGCGCGATAATACAACCAAACGCATATGTCGCCGTAAGGCTGTTCCCAGAGTATTTTTACTGGCGGAAGGACGCAAAACGTATTCGCCAAAGGAGAGAGCATGTATTACGACTACTGGAGCCTAATCAAACCGCCGTTTGACAATGTTCCAGACCCTAGCATGTATGTTGAGTCGCACGCTTCAGTTGAAAACGCCATCACCGAGACGCTTTTTGCCATAGAAGAAGGCAATGAATGTCTGGCCGTCATTGTCGGAGATGTCGGCTTGGGTAAAACCCTCTGCCTCAGGCTGCTCTTGGATAACCTCGCTCAGGACAACTACAAAGTTGCCTTCCTGACCAATCCGGATATGTCCTTCGTGCAACTGATGCGGGAGATCGTCGGACAGCTCACCGGACAGCCCTGCGAGATCAAGAAACGCATTGATCTGCTGGAGACGTTCAATAAGATACTCTTTCAGACAGCTGATGCGGGAAAGAAGGTGCTCTTATTTATAGATGAAGCCAATGCTCTCCCCCCTCGAAACCTCGAGAGCCTCAGGCTGCTTACCAACATGCAGGATGACAATAGAAATCTCTTAACGATCATCATGGCCGGCCAGCTGGAATTAGCCCAAAGGCTAGAACACCCCTGCCGGGCAAACTTTTTCCAGCGCATCGGCATCTACTGCAGGATTGACAAGATTCAATCACCCGATCTGGTACGAGATTACGTCGAGACTCGCCTGAAGCTTGCCGGCACTACGAAAAAGATCTTCACGGATGAAGCGATCGATGTGCTATGGGAGTATTCTGACCACGGGGTCCCCCGCCTCATCAACAAGTTCTGTAAGCTCTGCCTGAAGGCCGGCGAGACAAATGGTTTTCAGATCATAGATGGTATGACCGCGAAACAGATGGCTGAACGGTTTCAGAAGCTTAGCAGCCTGGCAACGCCGAAAAGAACACCGCGCCAACGGCTGAGGGACAACCGCGTGGAGCAAAATGCAGAGAGGGAAACATCCGAAGAGAGGACCGCGGAGCCACTTGCCGCCGAAGGCGACTCCGTTGTTCAGACCGAGGCGCTCCCCGGCAACCAGCCTCTCGAAACTATAGCTGCCACGTTAGGGTCCGAAGTCGCCCTGCCAGAACCCGTAGCGGAGGAGGCCACACCGGTCCACAAAGAAGCACGGCCAATGCGTAACAAGGAAGTCATTATTGGAAAGTTCAGGGTCAAGATCGCCATCCCGCTCCAGCTCCTGAACATGGCCGGTTCTTTAACGCCGGCGGATCGGGTCAAGTTGGCCGGTCGCCTGGCTGGTCAGACCCTCGACAGATACCCTCAGCTGAGCGAGGCCAACGTCGACCCAATGTCTCTCTGGAGTGAAATGAGGAGCCTTATTGCTAATGCTTTGGACGAGGAATTAGCACGGATAAAGGCTGAGGAGCGCGGCTGGCTCCTCCACGCTCAGTTTCAGAACTACGTTAGAGACGCACTAGCATTAGTCGGATAGGTGGCCCTTTTTTTGAAGAATAAGAGAACCGCTAGCAGTATTTAATGCCATGTGAAAGCGAGTATAGAATAGCGAAAGCTGAAAATGCAACCTTGCAGGAAGGAGTGCTTTGCTTGCGCAGTGCCAAAAAGGAGCTTGTCGATAGTACGCAATTCCTCATGACTCATATGTTTACCTCACCTAGAAAAGTCGCGCTTCGCGCGACGTGAGTTATACAACCTCAGTAATTCAATAACGCCAGTAACTCGATTCTGCGGTACTCCGTCACCGCACCCCGCCTGCCATCCGTGCATCATACCCCCTTCACTGGCTGCCATGCGCCCTGCATTCCGGCCATTCGATTTTTCTCCTTTAGTTTCCTTTTTTCCCCGGCCCTCTGTGAGGGGAAAAAAGTTTTTGAGGGGGGATAGACCCGAAAGGAGGGCAACATATGTTGGTGAGGAGGCGTAAGCTGGGGATGGACCTGATTAAAGTCTGGTTCGTGGTAGTTGGTGTGTTTAGAGTGCAGTTTAATCATCAAAGAAACGGAAGGTGGAGCAGATGAAGCTATTGACCGCTAAAGAAATCGCAGGACTTTTGAGAGCGAAACCTTCTACCGTCTATGCCTGGGCTGAACAGGGTATTCTTCCTTGTCTGAAAATAAACGGCCTGCTTCGTTTTGACGAGGAGGAGATTCTTGGGTGGTTAAGTGCTTGCAAACGGGCGGAACACTGCTATAATAGCGATATCCAAGCGAGAGCCCGGAAGGGAGGTATAAAGTAATGGGGCTCTATAAGCGAGGCAACACGTATTGGTTTGCTGTCATGTTTGAAGGTCGCAGAATACGCCAGTCTCTGAATACGGACAACAGGAAAATGGCCGAGAAGCTGCATGCCAAGGTGCTCACCGATTTGGTGGAGGGTCGTTATTTTGAGAGTCATATGTCGAAAAACGTCACCTTTGATGATATGAGCAAAGAGTATCTGGAGACAAACGCGCACTCCCGAGACGAACACACTATTAAGAAGCTGAAAGCGTTCTTTTCAGGTTACACTTTGGCTGAGATTACGACGCCGCTTGTTGCCGATTATCAGGATGACAGGTCAAAGAAAGTGAAGCCGGCGACTGTGTACCAGGAGCTTTCCTTATTACGCCGTATGTTCAATGTGGCCAAGAAACGATGGAAGTGGATACGAGAGAATCCTGTGAGTGATGGGGATCTTTCCTTTTCGGTGGGTAACAGGAACGCACGTGACCGGTGGCTGACGCCAGAGGAAGAGATAGAGCTTCTGGCTGCCGCGACAAACCCGCGTTGGTTGCGGTCACTGCTGGTTACGGCCCTGCACTCCGGCATGCGTAGAGGAGAGCTATTGGGGCTGAGATGGAGAGACGTTGATTTTGGTCGGACGCTCATCAGGATCGAAAAGTCCAAGAATGGTGAGAAGAGATTGATACCAATGTCAAAGACTCTTCAGGCCACGTTGAAAGCGATCGTCGTAAAAGATATCACCGGAAATGTATTCCCCATCTCTGTGCGAAGTCTTGAGGGAAGCTTTCAAAGGCACTCTTGCGAAGACAGAAATTGAGAACTTTAAGTTTCACGACCTCAGGCATTATTCCGAGTTCCGGATTATGCCGAGTGCTTAAGCTCGGTGCCAGTCAGAAGCCTACCATTCCGAGATATACTCCTGACCACTACTTGATTTGCTCGGCATAATTCTGCTGTCTTCTTCCTTTAATTCCATTACAAGGAGGAGGCAGACATGCTTGATCAGTTCTATGTATTCCCGTCCACACGGGAACGTTTGCGGCTCGGTCCGCTGGGCCCACACATCGATGGTTTTGCTCGGCATATCTCAGAGCGAGGTCATCCACGGTCCACGGCCAGACATAAGATCAGGTCGGTGGCCGCTCTCAGCAGTTGGCTTGAGATCAAACAGCGTGGCGTGGAGGACCTGGATGAACAGCTCGTGTCGGAGTTTCTCAGATACCGTCGTCATAGAGGTTTCTCTCAGTATGAAGCGCCGCAGGCCCTGCGGGATCTTCTCAGTCATTTGCGTCATGTCGGCGTCATCGGTTGCGCTCCGGCGCGCGAGGAGAGTCCTCTTCACGTCGTCGAACAAGGATTCACAGAGTATCTTATCCAAGAGCGTGGCCTCGCCAAGCCAACCATAGTCAGCTATCTTTCCATAGCGCACGCATTTCTGTTCGAGTGTTTTGGTCGTAAACCACCGGCTCTGAACGATCTCACGCTCAAGGATATTACCGGCTTCATCATCCGCCAAGGGAACAGGCTGAGCCTGCGACGTGTCCAGCTCGTGACCACGGCCCTGCGCAGCCTATGCTGTTTTCTCTACCAGCGGGGTGAGATCCCGACGGACCTGGCCTCATCAGTCCCCACGGTGGCCAACTGGCGCATGGCGGAACTCCCGAAGTTTCTGGAGTCAGAAGAGATAGAACGCCTCCTCGGAAGCTGCAATCGGTCCAGTTTCACCGGCCGGCGTGACTATGCGGTGTTACTGCTCCTGGCACGGCTCGGCCTGCGAGCGGGAGAGGTGGTGCATATGCAGCTCGATGATCTGGACTGGGAACGTGGAGAGCTCACGGTGCGGGGTAAGAGCTTCCGACATGACCGGCTTCCCATCCCCAAAGATGTCGGCAAAGCCTTGGCCGCATATCTGTGCCATCGACCTCGCTGTTCGTCGCGCAGGGTATTTCTCCGCATCTACGCACCGCGACAAGGGTTTTCCACTTCTGTAGCCATCGGTGACATCGTGCGGAGAGCCTCCATTCGCGCCGGGCTCCATCCGGCGCGCAAGAGAACACATCTTTTGCGCCATGCCCTTGCCGTCAGGATGCTCCGCGGCGGCGCCTCGCTCGCGGAGATTGGTGAGATCTTAAGGCACGAGCTTCCCAGCACGACAGAGATCTATGCCAAGGTCGATGTGGCGGCACTGCGTGCACTCGCGCTGCCATGGCAAGGAGGAGAACTATGAAGCTCTACGATGCGCTCGACGAGTATCTCAAGGTACGCCGTGCACTCGGGTTTAAACTCACGACCCCGGGTGGTTTGCTCCAGAGGTTCGTCACCTACGCGGAACAGGAAGGTGCTTCTTCGATCACCACAGAGCTGGCGTTACGATGGGCCACAGGGCAAACGAAGTGTCAGCACGCCCAATGGGCGAACCGGCTCTCGATGGTGCGGAGGTTCGCTCGCTACATGAGTGCTCTGGACCCAGCGACCGAGATTCCCCCGCAAGGCCTCCTTCCCTACCACCCTCGCCGCACGCAGCCCTACCTATACAGCGACGAAGAGATAGCGCGCCTGCTCCAGGCGGCCAGGAACCTCCCTTCATCGCTGGGGCTGAGGGCGGCCACGTACACCACGCTGTTCGGACTCCTGGCGGTGACTGGCATGCGGATGAGCGAACCGATTGCCCTGGACCATGATGACGTAGACCTTACCCGGGGCATACTCACGGTTCGCCGCACGAAGTTCGGCAAAACACGCATCGTCCCTGTCCATGCTTCCACGCTGGAAGCGCTCCGGCGCTACCGCGAGGTCCGGGATCGGCTGTGTCCGCGGGCGCACGCCAGAAGCTTCTTTCTCTCCGAACGAGGGACCCGCTTGACGGTATGGTGCGTGCGCTGGACGTTTGTCAGGCTCTCACACCAGATAGGACTGCGGGGCCCGGATGATAGTCATGGCCCGAGGCTGCACGATCTGAGACATCGGTTTGCCGTGCAGACCCTGCTCAGATGGTACCGGGAAGGCCTCAACGTTGAGCAGCACCTTCCGGAGCTGAGCGCCTATCTCGGTCACGTCCATGTTAACGACACCTATTGGTATATCTCAGCCGTTCCAGAACTTCTCCAGTTGGCGACCCTCCGCCTCGAGGGCAAAGGAGGGGGGTGTCGATGAAGACCGATGCCGACTTCCCCGCCTTGCTCCAGGCATTCTTCACCGACCGCCTCATGCGCCAGCGGCAGGCAAGCCCTCACACTATTGCCAGTTACCGGGATACCTTCCGCCTGCTCCTTTCGTTTGCGGAGCAGCGTTTGAAAAAAGTGCCCTCGATGCTTCACCTCGAGGATCTGGATACCCCGTTCCTTGGCGCCTTCCTTGACTATCTCGAAAAAGAGCGCGGTAACGGCGCCCGCAGCCGCAATGCTCGTTTGGCCGCCCTTCA
This sequence comes from Syntrophorhabdales bacterium, assembly GCA_035541455.1. Taxonomy (NCBI): domain Bacteria; kingdom Pseudomonadati; phylum Thermodesulfobacteriota; class Syntrophorhabdia; order Syntrophorhabdales; species Syntrophorhabdales bacterium. Next base: position 1,489 of record DATKNH010000052.1, on the reverse strand, counting down.
CTCGTTCTTCCGCTTTGTTGCTCTCCATGAGCCCCGCATGAGCGCCCTGGCTCAGCGCGTCCTGGCAATACCCCAGAAGCGTTACCACCGCACGCAGGTCCAGTTCCTGAGCCGGCGTGAGACCGAGGCCCTCATCGCAGCACCTGATCAAATGACGTGGGCAGGTCGGCGGGACCGAACGCTCCTTGTGGTTGCGGTGCAGACGGGCTTGAGGGTGTCAGAGTTGATAGGGCTACGCTGCGAGCACGTTGCCCTCGGCACCGGCGCCCACGTTCAGTGCACCGGTAAGGGACGAAAAGAACGCTGCACGCCACTGCGCAAGGAGGCCGCGGCCGCGTTGCGTGCCTGGCTCGCCGAGCGCAAGGGACAACCCGCAGATCATGTTTTTCCCAACGCACGAGGCCATGCGCTCACCACCGACGGCGTCGCGTATATCCTGACCAAACACGTGGTGACTGCGCAGCGGCACTGCCCATCGCTGGAGAAGAAGCGTGTCACTCCTCATGTGCTTCGCCACAGCGCCGCAATGGAGCTGCTTCAAAATGGCGTGGATCGCTCGGTGATTGCGTTATGGCTTGGTCACGAATCGATGGAGACTACCCAGATCTATCTTCACGCCGATATGGCGCTCAAGGAAAAGGCCCTGTCCAAAGCTGCACCGTTAGGTATAAAGATACGCCGATACCGCCCGGACGATAAGCTTCTCGCTTTTCTCAAGGACCTCTGATTATGCCGAGTATAACAAACGTGAAAACCCGAGATTCGCCCAATGTTCCGAGTTACTCGGCATAATCCGGAACTCGGAATAATGACGTTTATGCCGAGCTCGGCATAATCGTCACACATTTGCGACAAGGCTTGTGCGGAACGGGGTGGATCTTTACAAGGTGAAGGAACTCCTCGGGCATAAGACCATCGCTATGACCATGCGGTATGCTCATCACTATCCAGAAAGCCTGCGGTCGAGCGTGGAGGTTCTGGACGTTTGTCACAATTTTGCCACAATCGCCTATTCTGGAGTTTGACAGATGCGCCTAACCCCTCGTAAAATAAGGCACGCGAGAGTGGCGGAATTGGCAGACGCACTGGACTTAGGATCCAGCGGGGAAACCTATAGGGGTTCAAATCCCCTCTCTCGCAATCTGAATATAATCAAGGCCTTCCGGCTTTCCCCCTGACCGTATTCTTGTTGTCCGAATGGGATTGTGCCTGGGTTTGTGCTTGTCCTCTGAGGTGACAGTGTGGATAAGTGGAATCTTAGGTTGGTACCCAGTTCTTCTGACAGCGTAGACTTCAATCGTACACGGGTGGGGCTACCTGTGTTATAGCTCTTGGTTCAGTATCTTCTCTTTCAGAATTTCCCACTCTTTCATTGTCAGGACACATGTGTTGTCCTTCTCACCTATCTCCACCTGTGAATCAGTTATCTTAACCACCGGACAGCATGAACCTTCTTTGCATAGTGTTACAATCTTCATAGTTCTTGTTC
>DATKNH010000051.1 GCA_035541455.1 Syntrophorhabdales bacterium | reverse complement strand
ACGCTATAGGCTCCCTTTGGCGCGAGGACGAGACTCTTAAGCGTAGCACGGCGAGCCTGGTTGCTACCGATCTTGCTATTGAAACAGACCTGGTTCCCATCCCTAAACACCTGCCCGGGTCACTACATTCTCTGCCTCTTTTGAGTGACCCTCCTTGTGTGGAGCAGCAACAATCGTGCCTGTGTCAGCCCGCGAGCAAATACCCCGGAAGTGCTTGGAGTTTCAGCGTCGAGTTTTTCGGCAAGCGTGCCATCGCCATTGCAGCGCTGCAATACTTTCTCATGAACTGGTCAGGCTTATGTATCATATATGCAATACTCAGGAGAACTTCTTCAATGCGATCTATAACCATAAGGGCCTATCGCAATGGCGTTAGAATGCATCATAGTGCGCAGCGATGATGGAAGCGAGGGCAACGGCCTGGGTAGCCTCAGCGGATGTAAAGGCCTCGTTTGACGCGGGGGAGACGAGGTGGCCTGTGCTGATAGTCCCCGAACTATCCTCCCTCGGTCGATCTGTGGGTCAAATCGCCATACTCTGGTTGATGAACTATTGAAGAAGAAGGTGAAGGTGATATGCCTCAAAAAAACCTGACCTTGAACGGCAGACAGGATATTCAGACTAAGGTCTTGGTGACCATGTTGTCTCTTTTTGCCGAGATTGAGCGGGACCTTGTGCCAGTGACGAACAGAATGATAGGAGGCAATGCTCCCAGCAAATATTTACCTCGACTGCAAAGGAGCGCCGGTATTGACGATGAACGGCTCGGCAAGATTCTTAAATCGCATTTGATAAATCAAACCGCCGTGACGACTGATAACTTTGAGCAATTCTTTAAGTTGCGCTGGGAGGCGTTCCTGCAGCGCATAGAAAATGCTATGGCGAAACCGGTTGCAGGAGGAACAATACCTTCTCTTTTTCTTGCCCGATAGCCAGTAGCACAACTTGGAGCGCTGAGGCACAAACAGGATATTCTAAGTGGAAGCCGCACGGTTGTTGGAGGAAGAGGCTCAGGCGCCTGATATCAGCAGTCTGAGGACGGCATAAGAGGGCCTCACCAGAAAGCTGCAGAAAAGCAATGCGTACCTTCTTTATCATGGGTAATTATCATAGAACTGGTGCAGACGGTCTGTAAAGATCACCAGAACTGCTATTTTTAGCAGCATAGGCATTTCCGAGATTGCGGCGCGATCACGCCCGCTGTGGGCGGGGTGATGCCACAAACCAATCATGCCAATGCCCAGGTGATCCTCACCATGCCCGCAGGTGAGGAGACGGACGTTCTGTAGCACGAGAAGTCATGGAATACGGTGGGACCTTGCAGAGTGGCCTTCAGGATGTGGCGAGACCCAGAGGAGGGGATGCATCATCTCGCGCGAAAATCAAGCCCATCACGGAAAGATTCCGCAATTTTCATTCTCTTAAAGATTTCAAAAAAGATGCTGAAGCCTCGATCTTACGTATAGCTTCTTTACTTCATCCATCTTCTTTCTTGACCGCGGTTACCAGTAATAGTGATGAAAGCTGCTCCGGGACAAAGCCACCGCTGCTTGCCCTGCTGCACGCTAGAAGAAGCAACGCGCCGATGCCTTTGGAGAAGTATGGCACGCCTGCGATACGAAATCGGCACAATTGGATGAGAGTGCTGGACGACTCCAATAGTAGAACCCGCAGCTGCAAGGACCCCAACAGTGTAACTGCCTGGAAGAGCAGCCTTTTCGTTTACCTGAACGCAAGACGGATATGGCACGATGCTTGCGACAGTGCTACGGAGCGGAATTGACGCTGGGGTGGTGTCCAACAGCGGATAGCGGGTGGTAGCTATTGGATATCCATTTGTAGACGTTACGAATAAATAGAAAGGAGGAGACACATGAAATGGTTACTCGCCTGTCTGACACTATTCTGTATGGTCGCCCCGGCCATGGCGGGGGAAGATCCGTATGTCGCGATCGTCGATAATGACCTTTCTGCAACGGGATGGAACTTCTATTTTAATCTAAGGCAGCAGCAGTTCGTGCTCGATCAGGAATCTCTGGGCGTACCCGTCGCCGGCGAACAGTTCCGTTCCCAGACCGCAAGCACCCGGCGAGAGGTTTGCGATGTGACCGGCCAGGCGGTTACGCTTCCCAATGCCAAGACGCCAGCGGGCAACGCCGGTTTCTACGAATGGTGGATCCGTCTTCCCAAGAAGCCTTCCGGGGAGATTAACATCGTGATCGAATGTGGCGTTTTGAAACCTGGTGGAACTTCCATTGAACTCTGTGCCGCGGAAACGGGCGAACGGGTCGGTGCAGGCACCTGCGTACGCCAGGAAGTCGACCCCGGCGTGAGTCCGGTAAGTTACACAGCGCTTCCCAGGATCGGCGCAGTTGTCTATCCCGGCCCCTTCAACGCCTTTACACCCTTCCACCTGACCGCTTTCAAGAACCCGAGCAGCTACACGCTGGCCTTTGATCCGGTGACCGCGGCTATGTCGAACAACGTCAACTCGCAGGTACTGGACGGCTCCACGAACGCCAGGATCCTGCTCAAGGCGTGCATGGACAAAACAATAGTCACGAAGCTTCCGGTGACTGGCCAGGTGAATGCGCTGGGTGAGACGGAGAATGACCTTGAGGCAGGCGACATGATCCAGGTGCGCCTTGATGTGCCCCGGCAGAACTCGGTGGATGTATACTGCCATCGCTGGTCGACACGACTGATGGGCGTTGGAGAAGGGTCGTTCTAAGCGGTTGATCGGCTGAGGCAGCACGTCGGATAGAAGAGTTTTCCGCTTCCTCTCCTCCCGCGCTACGCGCAGGAAATGTTTGCCCGTCACAAGGAAAGTCCCCGGAACGAGCAGCTTTCCCGTCTATTCAAAGCTTGAAAAAACTTGAATTGTTTTTCTAGCAGTGCTACCCGCGTGCAGGTCCCCAACGCATGTCGCCCGCGCTTCGAATTTCCTGGACTCTACCATCAGAAGCTCATACGCTTTCTGGAAGGCTAAGCCCCATCTCTTTCAGAGCGGCAGGGGGATCCTCCCCAATTTTGTCAGCTGTAACCTATTTCTGAAAGATGACGACTTCACAATTATGGCTGGACTGTTGGTTGTGAGAGTCATCGCGGTGATTCTGTTGGTGCTGTGCTTCTCGGCGGCAGCATTCATTGCGGTGGAGATTCCCGCCCCGGATGATTCGGGCCAGACGTATCAGAACGATGCAGCCTCGCTCACTCTGGTCAGCCATCGATTATCCCCTCCTCCGTGCAAGGACGTGGCACCTTTCTTACACGAGGAACGGCCTACCCTTTACCAATCATCAGCGATCTTCCGTCACCTGTACCGGGGACCCCCCACCCTCCTCTAAACTCAATACCTAGGCGCGGCTGGCGGATACCTGATCCGCCAGGATGAACGAGATTGTCGCCCCTTGAGCTATAGCAAGGTGGCGGGCTGTTAGGTGTAGGAAAGAGAGGTTCGTACGAGCATGGCAATTGAAGGAGAAAGGACACGCTCGAGAGGGATCGGCAGGAAGTCGCCGGTACGCTCTCCGAAAAAAAGAAGTATGACCGTACTGATTCACCTCGATAACCCGCTCTTCGCCGAAGCTATTCGTCAACTCCTCATCACGAACAGGCATCATGCGATCGTCGTGGGTGAAGGACCTTCCAGCAGCTACGTTACCCCTGACGTGCTTCTTGTGGATATAACAAATCTCAGCGTTGATGTCCTCGCCCGGTATGCCCCAGTAAAAGGCTTCCTCATCGATGATGCTTGCATAGAGCCCCAGAGGGTGTTCAGAGCACTCCGCACATGCAGGGCCCAGGGGGTACCCTTCCCCCGCGCGGGGCTTCACCAGGTCTGGATCGAGAGGGGTTCGGTCAAGGCCTTGCGCCACCACGCTGGGGCCATGCCCATCAGGTTACTATCGAAAGTGAAGAGGAGATCATCGAGTGCGTCTTCCAAAGGCGGAGCAATGCGGAGCTTGCGCGGAGATTTGCGCTGCCAGACTATTCGGCGAAAACATCTCAAAATATCTTCTGAAAGCTCCCATCACGAGCCGGTTGAAGTTGACGGTGCTTGCTGCGCATCGTCCGCGCGAAGACCCTGTCTGAACCTCACGTCGCGCCTTCTTTTCGTAATGCACAATCATCTTGGGCATTCCCGCTAAATACGCATAGCTTAGAAACGTGCAATTTCCTCGCGGCAAAGAATCCGCGGGCCGGCTGCATTTCTGGAAATTACCTTCCTCTGTTATATTGAATCAATTCGTCGCGGGTGACTGACCTTTCAAGCGGTGGCGAGTACCAATAGGTTGCAGAAGAATTGGCGCTTGCAGAAAAGTTTCAGAAAAGTTTTGCTTGACACTGGCAGCTGCGGATGCAACCATGGAATAGATCATATCCTTCTTTGCTAATCGCTCGTGCGTGTGCGTAAGTCAAGCGGATGAGGAGGAGGATTATGAACTTTACCACTACTATCTTCAGCGGTTGTATTGCCAGGATTCATCTGTATTCTGCCGCGCGATCCGAACCTGATTGTCCAAATTCTGCAAAAGCGCCACGGATGTTCTCACACCCCTTTACCGGATCTTTCGCTGGGCCGTGACCGGCGATGTTTGCAGAGGTCTTTGAAGCACAAATAAGAACTGTATCTAGGCGACAGCTCAGCGTCAAGGCAGGTGCTTCCTCAATCACCGCCCTTTTTGTTGCATTTTAGACGATCATTGTCCGGGTAGAGCGTGTCTGACTCTCACTGAGAGGGAAGACTCCCAGCTTAGCAACTCACCTGCGAAAAAGTATTGCGCACAAATACTACAAAACGAACCCCTACAAAGGGATTATCGCAGGCCTGCAATACCTTACGTTACACCCCCGAAATATTGTTGTGTAACTGTTAGATAATACATAACATTATCACGTTTATCCTGAGGCGGACACGGCACAGGAATTGCCAACACATTTAGGAAGGATGGCTTAACGCTGAAGCTCTATATACGGGAAAGGAGGTGATGCTTCGGGCGGCATGAGAGCGGTTGAGACCGGTCAGCGGAGACGGGGGTATGTCGAGGTGTGTTCTTTTACGTATAGGTTTTTAGACGTTACGAAAACAACAACTAACAGGAGGAGATGACATGAAATGGTTATTTGTAGCTCTGGCAGTATTCTTTATGGTCGCCCCGGCCATGGCAGGAGAGGACCCGTACATAGGCATCGTGGGCAATGACAACACCTTCAAACCCTTCTACTTCAGCCCGAAGCACCAGCAGTTCCTGTTTGACACGGTAGGGCTTTTCGGGATCCCCGATGTGTTCGGCAGCCAGGACCCGGTGAACCAGTATACCCGGGTGGGCGTATCGGGTGGTGAGCAGTTCCGTTCCCAGACCCTGAACAACCAGGCAGAAGTC
>DATKNH010000050.1 GCA_035541455.1 Syntrophorhabdales bacterium | reverse complement strand
TAAATGGCTTCGGTTTGCTGCCGTGCTTGCCTTCAGTCGCTTTCCGATACTTTCGCCTTTTCCTTCTGATAAGCCTCAACTCCAGCTTCTACAGCACTTGTCAGCAGGGTCTTCTTTTTTTCTATGAAGTCTTTGCCCTTTTCTATGCCGCCATCGATGGCGCTGGTAAGCAGGGACCTGTTCTTCTCAACAAAGCCGCGTCCCTTCTCGACCGTTGAAGAAGCCGTCTCCTTGGCCTGCTCGAAATAGCCTTCCGCCTTTTCTTTCACGTCATCGGCAAATTCTCTGATCTGTCTTCTTGTCTCGCTCCCTGCTTTGGGCGCCAGCAGAAAAGCAACAGCCGCACCCGTAATTCCTCCCAGAAGAAACGAAAGCAATATTGCGCCCGCGCCAACTCCAGACTCTTCTCTCATCCTCTACCTCCTTTTAAGCAACTATATAACGCAACCCGCGCACACATCATTTTTTTCGTAAGCCTTTTTCAATGACCGAAAGTGCCACCCTCACTCCCGCCCTGATGCCTGAGACTCTGCCTGAAACGGCTGAGCTTATGCCTTCTATGTCTGTGCCCAGGCGTCGGGCACTGTCGCTTACCCGCCTCACATTGTCACCGACTGCTCTGGCAGCACCGGACACCTCCTTTACATCGCTCATTATGGCTATGGCCTCTTCTGTCACTTCTCTCAGACTCTTCAGCGCGAGGTTTGCCTCTGTGATGGCTTCGGGGAATGATTTTGCCGCGGCCTCAGTGAGTGGCCGCAGAGCGCGAATCACTTTGAGTATCTCAAGTAGGGTAGCCACCACCACTACCATGAGAATAACAAGTGCCACCGTCGAAATACCCAAGAAGACCGTGTTCAAGACAGCCATTGCGACCTCCCCTGCCCGCCTAGTGTAAATGCTTGTTTTAGCATAGTCACTATTTTCGGTCCTGTAAAGCGGAAAGCGTGCAGCGAACAGACTCGCGAATCCGCTTCAGAGTCGCTTGCAAAGAAGGGGCCAATGGTTTAATGTATGCGTGGGACCAGCGCGCTGCATTCCGGCGTGATCTTTATACATCCAAGGAGCACCTCAATGACTGAAGTCACAAAGGGCGTCTATTTCATCCAGGGGCAGGACGAGATGATACCCGATTCGCACATGTATGTCATCGGTATGCCCTCATCAGAAGATCTCACAGTTGTTGACGCCGGGCTCGCCGGAAAGGGAGCGTACAAGCTCCAATCCCTCACAAAGGCCGGTCTCAAGCTCTCTGCGATACGAAGGATCATTATGACGCACACGCACCTTGACCATATCGGCTGCCTGGGCGAAATCATGAAGGAGCTTCCTTCAGCAGAGCTTTGGGTACACGCATTCGAAGCGGACCCGCTGGAACAGGGCGATGACAGAGGCGTCTACGGCATGCAAATGTTCAAGCAAATGTGCCAGGCGCAGTACAGGCTCAAAGACGGCGCCTTCACATTCAAGGTACACCGGAAGCTGCAAGGCGGAGAAGCGTTGGAGATCGGGGACATGAAATGGGAAGTCCTCCATATTCCCGGCCATTCGATGGGCGGCATAGCGCTCTACCACAAGGCCCAGGGGATTTTAATACCGGGAGATGTCATCTACGCTGATTATGCGATAGGCCGCTTTGATCTCCACGGGGCGGACGCGTCTCAGCTGAAGCAGTCACTGATGAATCTCGCGGGCATCGAGGTCAAGATTCTGCTCCCGGGTCATAACCGCATCGTTCCAAATGTGGCCAAAAACTACATCCTCGAGACAGCGAACCAGTGGGCGTCTTATCTTGAATGACCTGGCGGCCGGGTCTCCCGACACAACAAGCAACCACCCTCTGAAATGCGCCTACAGGGTGACTCAACCGGGTGAAATAGATCTATTTGCCGCCGACTTCCTCCAGGTCTCTGTTTTTCATCGGTGGCCGAACGCCCTTGATACCATGCTCAAGACGGTCGATGCCTGCCGCACTTCACACAAAAGATATGTGATCCACCCGGTAGAATATTTTCTTGCGGAAATACGGCCGGAGCGCAGAAAAATCATGATGGACGACCTGCGCTTGATGGCCAGGAACGCGGACCTGGCGCTTATCGTTCACGACGAGTCGACGCGGGGGAAAAAGAGGCTCGTTGATGAAGAAGCCGACGCCTATCGTGAAGGTCTCGGCGAACTCTCTCGCTTCTGTGTCGTCTCGATAGAAAACTCAGGCGCAAACAAGGACATCAAACTCTTCTGGAGGGAGTACGCCACATCGATCACCCTGGACATAGGTCACCTGGAGGTCGCCGGGATAGATTCCATCCGATTTGTCAAAACTCTGGAGCCTGATCTTGTTGAGAAGGTCGACTTTGTGCACATGCACAGGGTCAACGGAGTTCGCGGGGGTATCAGGGACCACTGGGGGTTGACTGAAGACTGCAGAGAATTGAAGGCTCTCAAAGAACTGCTGATAAGAAAAAAGAACCTTCAGGTTATTCTGGAGATCATCGAGGCTGAAGACGTGGAAAAGAGTCTCGACCTTCTACAGAGCCTGGCCTGATGCCGAGCGGTCTAAACGTGTCACGGGTGCAAAGGCAGACGGATCTGAGCTGGAACCCTCAGCCCGTCAATTTCACTCTTCGATAATAATGGCCTCGACCACGCACTCGTCCGCAGCCTCCTTGCATGCTGCCTGCAGTTCCTGCGGCACAGTGCTCATTTTCACGCGAGCAATGTCATCCACCATTTCGAAAATATCGGGACACACATCAACACAAGCGCCGTCGCCCACACAAGCTTCTGCATCGATCCTGACTTTCATGTGGATGCCTCCTTTACCTGTCGCCGACTTTTTACGTTCTCATTTCCTTTTTCGCAGTAGCCCCCGGACACCCGCAAGCGGGTTTGACAACTCATAGCTTGCAACCCTATCGGGTCTGGCTTTCCGCCCCTGTCTCTTTGAGGTTTGCCACCTCTACGAGAATATAATCATCGGGGTGCAGATACAGCTTTGCAACTCTGAGTACATCCTCGATCGTCACCGCCTGAATGAGTCCAGGGTATCGATCGACATAATCAAACCCGAGGCCGAAATACTCGACCTGCAGTAAGAGACCGGCTATACCTTCCTGAGTGATGAGTCGTAAGGGAAAGCTCCCGATAAGATATTTTTTTGCGCCCTCCAATTCCTTTTCTGAAACCGGGGCGCTGCGCATCTTTGACATTTCGGCCAGCGCGAGGTAAATAGCCTCGGAAGCCGAGGTGGTCTTCGTCTGAAGAACGATGCGGAAAGACCCCTGATACTTGCCTGCATCGTAGCTGCTGGAAACCGAGTAAGCAAGACCTCTTTCTTCCCGTATGTCGTGCATGAGACGCGAGCTGAGCCCGCCACCGCCAAGGATATAATTCATGACGCTGACTGCATAAAAATCAGGATTGTCTCTTCTGATGCCTTCATGGCCGATAACGACGTTGGCTTGTGTGAGGGGCCGGTCAATGTTCACTCTCTTTGAGCCTCTCTCAGCCTTTATCTCTAAAGAGGGTGCAGGCGTAGCGGCCTGGTTCCATGCGGAGAGTTGCGTCAGCACCGTATCCTTCAAGTCTCTCTCGCTCACATCTCCCACAATAACCATGACACTACTGCCGGGGCCGTAACACGAATGGTGAAAGCGGCGCAGACTCTCGGTCGTTATATGTTCTACTGATTCTCTGGTCCCGATCACGGGCTGTCCGTAAGGCCCCGGGCCATAAAGAGCGTTCAAGAAGGCCTTGTCAGCGACTTCCCCTGGCCGGTCCTCTGAAGCCCTGATGGCCGCAAGGGTTCGTGCTTTTTCGTTCGCGACCTCCTGCTCGGGGAAGGCAGGCTGACTCAGTACCTCCATGAAAAGTTTCAATCCGGCGTCAAGGTCTTTCTTGAGCACACGGAAGGAGATCACCGCGTAATCCCTCCCAGTGTCAGAAGAGAGAGAAGCACCCATGAAATCGAGCTGTTCATTGATGCCAGCCATGGTCTGTTTCGCTGTGCCGAAGAGCAGGGCTCTTGCGGTAAGGCTTGCCAACCCTCCCTGCCCGTTTGGGTCTCTTCTTGCCCCTGCATGGATGAGCAGTTTGAACGTCACGAAGGGGAGCGTCTTTTCTTCGGCGTTTATCACGATAAGACCATTCGGCAGCACACTTCTCTGTACGGGCGGCATCGCGTGGAGCGAGCCGAAGGAAAGCGCTATCCACACAACGACTCCCAATGTGAAAACAAAGCGCTTACGCAGTATCACAGGTGAGCCTCCAGCATAGAAGAAACTCCTTGCTATCTGACTTGCTCCTCGGTGCTCGCCGATGAAGGACTTGTGGCGGTCTTCGAGGGCGAAACCGGCCTTAGAATTACTGTTGTCCTGTTGTCGGGTGTGAGATAGCGCTTCACTACCCGTTGAATATCCTCTGCGGAAATGGCGCGAATGGACGGGAGATAGGCATCAATGTTCCTCCAGCTTGATACCATCTCGTAACGGGCAAGCTGTGACGCCTGAGAGAAGATGGAGTCCTGCTGAAAGATGAAGCTTGCCTCCAATTGGTTTTTTGCTTTCTGCAATTCCCGTTCACTCACGGGCTCACGTTGCAGACGCTCTATCTCCTCATCCGTGGCCCTCTCAATATCCGTCACGCTTTTGTCGGGAAGAACGTCAGCGCTTATGGTAAAGAGAGACGGGTCCTTTGAAAGCAAAGGGTGAGATACCCCAACGGCAAGTGCAAGTTTCTTCCCCCGGACTAGGCTGGACTGGAGTCTCGAACTTTCACCCCATCCAAGCAAAGCCTCCACGACCTCGAGAGCGTAACTGTCCCGGCTCTCCTGGACATCCTGAATCTCGGACGCGCCCTTGTCCGACAGTCCCCGCAGATTGGGCACGTGGAATCCCATTACCACTGAAGCGAGGCGTGCCTCTCTTTTTACGGTAATTCTCCGCTGTCCGTTGTGCGGCTCATCAATCGAAACCCTCTGCCCAGGCAATACCCCCCTTCGTATGGCTCCAAAGGAGCGCTCGATCTTCTCAAGAAGAGTCTTCTTGTCAAAATCGCCGACAACCACAAGCACCGCGTTGACAGGATTATAGAAGCGTTTGTAGTACGCTTTGACATCCTCGAGTCTCAGTCGAGCAATATCTTCCATCCACCCTATCACCGGCCAGTGATACGGCTGCGATTGAAAGCCCGCAGCCCACAACTGCTCCCACGCGACCGCTTTGGGATTGTCATCAGTCCTGAGCCGCCGCTCCTCCATCACTACCGATCGCTCTGTCCGAAAACCTTCCTCCTGCAGGACGAGATTCTGCATCCGGTCAGACTCCAGTTCCAGTGATACACCGATCCGGTCAGATTTAAGATTCTGGAAATAAGTCGTGGAGTCGGCAGAGGTAAACGCATTGTGCTGCCCTCCGTTCTCCTGAATGATGCGGGCCAGTTCTCCCGGCCCTACTCTTTCCGTGCCCCTGAACATCATGTGTTCGAGCAGGTGAGAAATACCTGTCTTGCCGTACTCCTCATTTCTGGATCCTACACGATACCAGACTTGAAAGGTAATGACCGGAGCCTTGTGATTTTCCAGCAGCAATACCTTGAGCCCGTTCGACAGAACAGTCTCTGTTACCAGTCCTTTAAGGTCACCTGCAGATGAATATGGAGACAGGGTAATGACAAGAACAAGAAAAGCAAGGCACACCAGGAAGAAATTTGCCGAGCACTTCATATGTCTTGGCACCATTATACTGAAAGGTATTTTTCAGGGTGACGCCTGATTCTAAGGGGAGACATGTGCCTTGTCAAGGCCTTTGACGTAGCGCTGTTGTACGTGGAAGGTTACGGGATTACAGTTCCCCCGGCACAACGCCCCACAGCAAAGAACGGAAGGTTTTTTCTCAGTTCACACAGCGTGACTCAGCTTCCGCCAACCGGGACATATACTTCTTCATCAGCAGCGTCTCAACCTTCAGGATAAGTTCAGGCGCCTGAAGGCTCTTGAACTTCCGGTAGCGGGCGCAGCTTAGTCCCAGCAAATGGCAAAGCTGTAACACGGTGGTGTTGAGTTGCTTCCGGTTCTCAATAGTTCTTGCTGTCCTGCTTCTTGTCTGACGCATACAGGACGAGATTGCAATTCGCATGCCCAGCCGAACCGACACAGCCGCCGGTGGAAACTGCGCGGAAAGAAAGAGGGGAAGCGAACAGGCTGCAAGCCTTGCCTGCTAAGGGCCAGTGTCAAGAATGCCCCCGACGAAAAATATTTCCTATCACAGTGCCATGCACGTTCCGACTCGAAGACCTGTCCCGCCGGGCAGGATTCCGTCTTCGGAAGAGGACAGTTCTCCAAAGCAGCCTTTTCGACAAGACTCATACCCTGTGTTATTATACCAAGGCTTGCATGTTGCATACTCTTGGTAGATCAGCCTGACGGAGGCAACCGGATGAAGAGAAGAGGAAGCGGTATTCTTCTGCATATCACATCGCTCCCCTCCCCTTTGGGCGTGGGAGATTTGGGTCCATCAGCTTACCGGTTTGTCGATTTTCTGGTTGAATCAGGACAAAGTTATTGGCAGGTTCTTCCTCTGGTGCCGACCATGCCCGTCCATTTGAATTCACCCTATGCCGGTACCTCTGCCTTTGCTGGCAACACGCTTCTCATCAGCCCCGAACTTCTGGTGCATGAAGGACTCCTGGAGGCGGCCGACCTTCAATCGGCTCCGCACTTTCCCGAGGATCGTGTAGACTACGCAGCTGTCCACGACTATAAAGGGAGCCTGTGGCAGCGCGCATACGAGCGGTTCAAGACGGCCACGCCCGATGCAGCGTGGACGCGGTTCTGTACCGAGGAAGCGTGGTGGCTGGAAGGGTTCGCTCTCTTCACGGCCATCCGAAACCATTTTACAGGGCGCGCCTGGAGCCACTGGCCAGAGGGGCTGCGCGACCGGCAACATGATGCTCTACGGGACATTCAGCACACGCTGTCCGGACAAATAGAAATGGAAAAGTTTCTGCAGTACCTTTTCTTCAAACAGTGGTTGGAGCTCAAAAAATATTGCAATGAAAAGGGTGTACAGATCATCGGCGATATTCCCATCTACGTAAACGGTGACAGTGCGGATGTGTGGGTCTATCCGCACTTGTTCAAGCTTGATGAGAAGAAAGAGCCCTGGGTCGTGGCAGGTGTGCCTCCCGATTATTTCAGCAAAACAGGGCAGCGCTGGGGCAACCCCATTTATGACTGGCAGGCGCTAAAAGACTCTGGTTATTGGTGGTGGGGACGACGTATTGCTGCGAGCCTGAAGACCGCTGACTTTGTGAGAGTCGACCACTTCAGAGGTTTCGTCGGTTACTGGGAAGTACCCGCTACTGAAGAGACAGCCGTCAACGGAAGATGGGCGGAAGCACCGGCCATGGATTTCTTTACGCAACTTTCCAGAAAGTTTCCTTACCTTCCCATCATCGCAGAAGACCTGGGTGTGATCACACCGGACGTGCGCGAAGTCATGAACCATTTCGAATTTCCAGGCATGAAGATTCTGCTTTTCGCCTTCGGCCAGGACATGCCGCACAATCCGTATATACCGCACAATTTACCGAAAAACTGTGTGGCTTACACGGGAACCCACGATAACAACACGACAAGAGGCTGGTTTCAAGGTGAAGCGTCACTCGACGACAAACAACGCCTTTTCCGTTACCTGGGGCGGGAGATTTCTGAAGAAGAAGCTTCCTGGGAACTCATACAACTGCTGATGAGATCTGCCGCCAACACAGTGATCCTGCCCCTGCAGGATGTGCTGAATCTCGGCGCAGAAGCACGCATGAACACGCCATCTACCAAGAAGGGGAACTGGCTCTGGCGCTCCGCATCCGATCATCTCACTCATGACATCGCGACCCGATTACGCGAGATGACTCATACCTACGCGCGGTAAGGCCTTTATTTCCTCAACGGCCCCTGTAAGGCGCAACGCCCTGGTCAGGAACCCAGAGCCCTTGAGGCGGCTCCCCTGTCTGCCAGAAGACGTCTATGGGCATACCGCCACGCGGGTACCAGTAGCCGCCTATCCTGAGCCAGTCAGGCTTCAGCAACTCCACCAGAGATTTTGCAACCTTAATGGTGCAGTCCTCCTGAAAGGCCCCGTAATTGCGGAAGCTCGCGAGAAAAAGTTTCAGCGACTTACTTTCCACGATCCATTGAGCAGGCACATAATCGATCACCAGGTGCGCAGAATCGGGCTGACCGGTGACCGGGCAGAGAGACGTGAATTCAGGGGCGGCAAACCTGATCAGATAGGTTGTATCAGGGTGAGGATTGCGTACCCTTTCCAGTTTTGCTTCTGCCGGGCCTTTCGGGAGCTTCGCCTTCCTGCCCAGTTGTGTCAACCCACCGTAACGAGATCGTGCCATGCTATGACCGCCCTGCCTCTTCTCTCAGCTCCTTAAAGAAATTGATGAGTCCGTTCGTCGAGCCGTCATGCGTAGAGACCGGACGACTATCCCGCAGTTCAGGTTCTATGCTGCGCGCGAGCTGCTTGCCGAGTTCCACGCCCCATTGGTCAAAGCTGAAGATATTCCAGATGACGCCCTGTACGAAAATCTTGTGCTCATACATGGCGATCAGGCTACCCAATGTGCGCGGCGTCAGTTGTCTGAAAAGGATTGAATTCGTAGGTTTGTTTCCTTCAAAAACCCTGTAAGGCAGCAACCGTCTTATTTCTTCCTCGGTGCGCCCTTCCTTCTTAAGTTCAGCGTGAACCTCTTCACGGGTTTTTCCTCGCAGCAACGCTTCGGTCTGAGCCATGAAGTTTGCAAGCAGGACAAGGTGATGTTCACCTATCGGGTTATGACTGATGGCAGGAGCCAGAAAATCGGCCGGTACCAATGGCGTACCCTGATGAAGCAGTTGATAGAAGGCGTGCTGTCCGTTGGTGCCCGGTTCTCCCCAGATGATCGGCCCCGTCTGATACGTCACGTGCTGACCGCTCCTGTCGACCGATTTACCGTTGCTCTCCATGTTCCCTTGCTGAAAGTAGGCAGGGAACCGGTGCATGTACTGATCGTAGGGAAGGATCACCTCGGTTTCACTTCCGAAAAAATTGCGATACCAGATACCAATCAGCGCCAGAACAACAGGAATGTTCTTCTCGACAGGCGCAGATCGGAAATGTGAATCCATTTCAAATGCACCCTGGAGCAGTTCAAGAAAATTCTCGTAGCCGATAAAACAGGCGATGGACAGCCCGATAGCTGACCAGAGGGAATAGCGTCCTCCTACCCAGTCCCAGAAAACAAACATGTTCTCTTTATCGATACCGAAGGCTCCCACTTCCTTTGTGTTCGTTGATATCGCTACGAAGTGCCTGGCCACATGCTCTCGCTTCTTGGCGTAACTGAGAAACCACTCCCTCGCTGTCAACGCGTTGAGCATGGTTTCCTGCGTGGTAAATGTCTTTGAGGCGATCATGAAAAGCGTTGTTTCCGGATTCAGTTTCTTCAGCGTCTCAACGATCTGTGTGCCATCCACGTTCGACACGAAGTGCACTGCCAGGCTATCGGCAGCATACGGCCTCAGGCACTCGGTCACCATAACCGGACCCAGGTCTGATCCGCCGATGCCGATATTGACAATGTCTCTCATGTCTTTGCCTGTAAAGCCGTTCCACTCGCCGGCACGGACGCGCTCGGAAAAGACCTTCATCTTTTCGAGAACCATTTTCACTTCCGGCATGACATCCGATCCATCGACCAGGACCGGCGCACCCCCTCTGTTCCTGAGCGCAGTGTGCAGGACAGCCCGATTTTCAGTCTCATTTATTCTGTCGCCGGCAAACATCTTTTCGATGGCTTCGCCAAGATCGATTTCTCGAGCCAGCTGAAAGAGAAGTTCCATTGTCTCGCCGGTTATCCTGTTCTTGGAATAATCGACAAGCATGTCGTTGAACCTGAGCGAAAACTTCTCGAAGCGTTTCGGATCTGCGGCAAAGAGATCCTTCATGTGGAGATTGCGCACGCGGTCGTAGTGCTCATGAAGTTTTCTCCAGCTTGCGGTTCCTGTCGGATCCATATTCTTCAACATGTGAGCACCCCGCTTACGTCCCCTCCCGGCAAAAAACTTCATCCGTGATCCGCTGTGCCTCCTTCATAACTATCGACCGACTCCATACTAAACCAGCATCATTCCCTTGTCAACGCGATGCGTGTACCCGGAAAGAGAATAGCCGGGCATTCGACGCGCAACATCGGAATCACTTCGCCGACCGATCAAACTCCTCCTCATTCCAACATGAACGGAAAAATGGGCAATCAGGACAGTTGTGCGTCTTCTTCTGTTCGATGAAGTAGTGTTTACCGCCCATACCCTTGACGCCATTCTTTGCCATTTCGTCTATGCAGGGAGGTGTTCTTGATTTGCATCCGTGCTTGTTGTCGCAGTTTATGCAGTACCCGGTCTTCGGTTTTATAGCTAAGTTCCTTCCTACAGGTGTTCTGAGTCTATAGAAAGGATTCCATTCGGTCAAGCGTATCCCACCTAAATCAAATATTGACAACTGCGTTTCTTGGATGTTAGAAGTCGATATCAGACGACCAATTTCGTGATCCACCATTATCATAACCGCGACAAAGGAGGTCACACATGTTCGTGAACAGAAATTTTCTCTTCGCCTCGGCCCTGCTTGTCTGTCTATGTATCACCCCTTTGTATCATGCAAACGGGCTGGAATTGACACCGGCTATGAAAGACGCGATCTCATGGATCGACCAGAACAAAGCAACATATCAGGAGACAGCGAAATACATCTGGCAAAACCCGGAACTGAGTCTTGTAGAATTCAAGTCGTCGGGCAAACTTCAAGAGTATCTTGCGGCTAATAGCTTCAAAATAGAAAAGGGCGTTGCCGGCATGGCGACAGCCTTTGTAGCCATCTGGGGTTCGGGAAGACCTGTGATCGGCATACTCGGTGAATTCGACGCTCTTCCCAACCTCTCCCAGGAGGCCGGCGTTACCACGCGCAAACCAATTGTCGCCGGCGCATCGGGACACGGCTGCGGCCACAATCTTTTCGGCACATCGAGCGCCACCGCAGCAATAGCCATGGCAAAAGCAATGGAAAAATATGGAATCAAAGGAACGATTAAATTTTTCGGTACGCCCGCTGAAGAGACCCTCGTCGGCAAAGTGTACATGAACAGGGATGGGGTCTTTGATGGTGTTGATGCGATGATTGACTGGCACCCTCAGGACCTAAACGGCGTAGGCTACAGCTCATTGCTGGCTCTCGACAATATTAAGTTTCGCTTTTACGGTAAGGCGTCCCATGCCGGAGCCGCTCCGGAAGCCGGAAGAAGCGCACTCGACGCCGTCGAGCTCATGGATGCAGGAGCAAACTTCATGAGGGAGCATGTACCCCAGGAAGCAAGAATACATTACGTGATCACCAAGGGAGGCGAGGCTCCGAACGTGGTCCCCAATGTTGCTGAAGTCTGGTACTTCTATCGCGCGCCGAGGAGAGCTCAAGTGGACGAGATGAGAGCCTGGCTCATCGATATCGCAAAAGGCGCTGCGTTAATGACACAGACCAAAATGGAGTACCAGATCTTGACCGCCGTGTATGAGCGGCTCACCAACAGGGCACTCGCGCAGATGGGGGATCAGGCGGTCAAGGCTGTCGGCGCTCCACCCTTCACTGCGGAAGACCAAAAGTTTGGGGAAGCCGTGATCGAAAGTCTCGGGAGAAAGGCGGATGGAGAAGCTTTTACCACAAAAATCACTACGCCCGATTTCAGCAAGACCTTCCCCGATGTCGAATTCGGAAAAGCATCTGCCGACTTGAATTACACGTGGAGATTCCCTTCTATGACCTTTGCCGTGGCGACGTACGCAAAGGGCACGCCGGCCCATTCGTGGCAGGCGGTATGCACGACCAGCACTGATCCTGCGCTGAAAGCAGGCCTTCAGGTGAGCAAGTACATGGCGGTTTCAGGGCTTGAGCTTATGTCGGATCCAAAGCTCCTGCAGGATGCAAAAGCAGAAATGGATGGCTACGTAGCAAAATTTGGCTACAAAGAGCCCATACCCAAGGACGTGAAGGTGCCGAGCTTCAAGGACCTCTACGGCATCGAGCCGAGCGCTGTCCCCGGCGTAAAATAATCGGGTGGAAGACGCTTCACCGATCGTAGGTATTGTACCGTATCTTCGTATAGTCCAGCTGCTCCCTGGCAATCGGCGTCCTGGACTCGGCCGGGACGCCCAGGGCGATAATGGATAATACCTTGAGATGTGCCGGAAGGTGAAGGAGCTCCTGGACATACGATTCGGCGCTCTTCTCACGAGAATGCGTCCTGTTCCTGATCTGGCACCAGCAACTCCCGAGCCCGACTGACTGCCCTGCAAGCTGTGCCAGGATTGACGCGATTGAGCAATCCTCGATCCACACGTCCGACTTTGTCTCGTCTCCGCAGATAACGATCCCCAGAGCAGCATCTTTGACAAATTCGGATCCATGCTCTTTGGTTTTTGAAAGCTTCTGGAGCAGATCCTTCTGGTCCACAAATATGAATGTCCAAGGATTAATACCGCGGGAAGACGGAGAGCGGAGGAGGGCCTCCTTTATCACATCAACCGTCTGAGTGTCGATGGCCGTGGCCTTGTATTTCCTGATGCTTCGCCTTTCGCGCAGGATCTCTATCATAGAGCACCTCCCGGGTCGTTGTTTTCTGCACTTCGCGGGGGTCATTATATCATCATTCAACAAAGGCAGGAAAATGTCTGCACATCGCCTGGATGGTCTATCTTGAGCTAGCTCGAGGCTTTGTGTTACCATCTTCGCCTGCACTGACCGCAGCGCACGAACAATCACGAGGAGGATGCCCGGGATGGACGAAGCCACGTTAAGGTCAATACTCGATGCCCTGCCCTTCCCTGTAGTTTTTGTTGATACCAGCCACACGATCAGGTTCATGAACAAGAGGGCAAAGTTTCATTATTACGAGGAGCGGGGCTACCGCAACCTCATAGGCACATCAGTTTTCGAGTGCCACAATGAGACAAGCAGAGAACGGATAGTAAAGATAGTTGAGAGATTCAAGAACCACGGGCGAGAAGTCTTTCTAACGGTCACTGACAAGAATGAAAGACTCTACGTCACACCTGTCAGGAATGATGCGGGTGAATTGATCGGCTATTTCGAGCGGTTCGAGGGCAATTTCCAGAAATAGCGGCGTTCTTCAGGGCTTTGGCGTGGCTTTGGCCTCAAGGTAGGGTTTTTTCTGCAGCCGCTCTGGCTGCGGCACTGCGTAAAGGAAGACAAAGCCCTTGCCCTTATCGCTGCCTACAGAACACTTCGCATTGAACCCGTAGTAGACAATCACTCTGAGCGCTTCTCTTGCGGCTCCCTCGTCAGATCCAAAGCTGAGGAGTGCGTTCTTCCCCTTTGCCACCCTCCATTCACCGCCCAACTTTTCGACCCTCAGCAGATACGGATCAAAGGTGACATGCTCCCCGCCCGGCACCTTGCCTCTTGCCGCCTTGCCTGAGACGAGCATGTAGGATAATTTGGCGTTGGCCGCAACGCATAGCTCGTTTATCCCGAACTGCTTGATAATACCCATAGACCGAACCGCCTCGTCTCTGCTGTCAAAGGTCGAGAGGGTTCTCAAAGGCGCTGCAACGAGGTCTACGGAACGTCTGTCAATGAAGTAGGCCAGCTGAACGCTTCCGGGATCAAAGTAAACGCACTGCTCCTTGATGCCTGGCCTACTCCGGGTTACTGCCTGATTCTGAATCTGAAGGTGGGTGTCAGAAGCAACGACTGGAAGCGCACTGAGGCACAGAAGCAATGCGGCTTCGACGATCATGGCCATCAGCAAGGCTAACCTTTTCATGGCCGGGCCCCTCTCTTGGTCCCTACTCTGATCCTAGCATTAATAATGCCATAAGGCAAGTACCAAATGATAGCCATATGTTACGTGTCACAGGGACTCTCGTGAAAGCCAGGTTATCGATAACAATATTTACACTTTAATACAAAAACTCAAGCAGAGAGCGATCTTACAGAACTGTAAGTATTTTGTGCATTTACAGTTTTCTTCAACTGCTCATAATTATTAGTTTATTACCTGGCACAAAATTTTGCGTGTCACATTTTTACAGGCATTGCGCGGGCGTATGCCTTCTTTTTTACAGTCATGCGAAAGCTCGAGCGGCCTGGCGCACTGGTATCCGCTGTCGGCAGCCTATAAAGGATGCAAATTCCTTGACAACGCCGCTGATCAAAAAATATAATCGTTCGTACTCATTCCAAGTGCCATCAGAGCCCTCTCAGTAACGGAAAAAGGAGGAGACATGAAAGCGTCCGTCGCAGGATTTCTCATGGGTCTGGCAGTGGTCGCTGTGATTTGCACAGTCGGCTATGCGCAGGAAGATGTGTCGAAGTATCCGAGTAAACCCATAACCTATATCGTTCCTGTAACGCCGG
>DATKNH010000049.1 GCA_035541455.1 Syntrophorhabdales bacterium | reverse complement strand
AGTAGCATAGTGTCAAGATTATCTTATTAGAATGATGGGCTGATTTGCGGCTCAGGCGTGGGTCTGTATACTCGCTTTATTCACATAGACACGCTCCTCCAACACCACAAGTCTGTATGAGCAGAATACTGCCCAATCCGTTTCTTCCTTCCTCCTATGCTAAAAGTCAAGAACAGAACACGTCCTTTGCACAGGTTTTTTCTACCCGCTCTCTTTTATGTAAGCGTGCTCAAGTCATAGCTCATCACGAGTGACGACTCTTTCGAATCATCGTTTGTGCACTCCTTCCGGAGCACGAGGCCAATGACGCTTTCAGATGCGTCCGTGGCCGAAGTGCGACGCCGGGGCAAGAGGAGAAAAAGTTCTTTACACCCTCCTATTCGTGGTCGTGCCACACGTATCTACCTGCGGAAAGAAGGAACCGGTGTCGAACACACTGAAACCCGGGGTCTGAAAGCCACAGGAAGAAACACGTCATACGCCGTTGTTCCGCATGGCCCTGTTAAGAACGTTATCTCCTCTCGTACCGCTCACACCTCATTTTGCATCTCTATCTTCATTACGCGGCGATTCCAATCCTATAGGGTATGCCCGATAGCACGTACGCTCGAAACCGAACAATAAGCATCCGCGCCACCGCAACGATCGCTTTCTTCCTGCTGCCACTCGCATGCCATACCCGCGTGAACTTGCCAAGGAGTACCGGGTCCTTACGGATCGCTCCCCATGAGTTCTCGATAAGGGTTGCACGGATGAAGCCGGGGCCCATGCCGGTGATATGCCCTTTTTGCAGCCTCTCTCCCGTGGAGTATTCGCTCGAGGTGAGCCCCACGAAGCTCGCAATCTTCTTACCGCTCGTGAACCGGGTGAGATCCTCCCCCAGTTCGAGGACGAACCTGATCGCGGTGAGCCAGCCGATCCCCGGGAGGCTACTCGCGATGGTATAGGCGTTATGGTAGCGCTCCTTCTTGCACAGCTTCTTGAGAGCGGTCCTGAGTGCAACCTGGTGAACCCAGAGCTCTTCCAGCTGGGTGAGCAATATATCGAGACTTAACCGTAAGGGTTCTGAGAGCTCAAGCTGTTTGAGAGCACGGAATTCCTCTCTTCCCCACCTGTCGGGAAAGGAAACTTCGATGCCGTGAACGTGAACATCACGGCTTAAAACAATGCCAAAGGAGGCGCGTATGGTTCGCTTAATCGGTGCTCTGATACTGGTGTTGGTGGTAGTGACCCCGAGCTCGGGACAGCAACCCCTCGTCGTGACCTACAAGATCATTTCCCAAGATGTCCAGGTAAATGGCAGTGCACTCCAGCCTCTGGGCAAGGCTCCACATGGGTACCTCGTGATAACACCAACCCGCTGGGTCGCCTTCTACACAAGCGACAACAGAAAATTCGGCACTTCTGCGGCCGATAAGGCTGCGCTCTTAGACACGCTAGTAGGCTGGTCAGGCATGTATCGTATCGAGGGAAGCAAAGTGATCATTAAGGTGGACGCTTCATGGACCGAAGCCTGGAATGGAAGAGAAGAGGTTCGCCACTGGACGCTGTCCGGGAATCGGCTTACGTTAACAGGCGACCCGAGTCCTTTTCCGAGAGACACATCCAAAACAGCGGTTGTCAGAAATGTGTGGGAGAAGATTGAGTAGGCCTTTTTCAACAAGTCGGTCGAGGGTGGGCTTGTCACGGTAACTCGCCCTCGGGGCCTTCACGATTACGCATGTTTCCGTCCCGAAGCCTCCGTGGCGAAAAACTTCGTGTTCATCAGCTTGATGTTACGCCTGGCAATACGCGACGCAGTTATTATTCTTCAATACCAGCTTGTGGGTGCAAGCCTCAACTTTTCTCGCATCGCGTAATCTTGAAAATTGCTTGCGAAGCGTTCCGACGCATATCTTCAATCTTCAATCTTGTAATTCTCTTATTAATTCTCCGTTACAAGCGGCAATCCAGAAGGATACTGGTCGCCACGGAAACTTCAGTTGACAAAGAGATACCCCGGCGTAAGTATATGGATAGATTGTAACCTCGCCAATAGCTGGTGCTGGTAGCGGAGAGCAGGTTCTGCTCGCGCGATATCCAAAAGGTGCTCAAAAATGAAAAGGGAGGAACCGACATGCGTCGTACCGTGTTCCTGATGTTGAGCTTTTCTCTCACCCTCCTGTTTGTTGGGAACCTACTAGCCGTTGACATAGGACCTGTCGAAACGGCCGTGGATGACTGCAGGAAGGACATTGAGATGTACTGCAATAACATAAGGCCTGGCGAAGGGAGGCTTCTCGCCTGCCTTTATGCGCATAAGGACCAACTTGCGCCAGGGTGTGCGTACGACCTCTACAATGTATCACCCGAGGTTCGGCAGGCAATCGAAGGCTTTGTCTATGTGTCGAGGGAGTGCAAGGATGATTTAGCAGCATACTGTGGACTCGGCCGGCCCGGAGAAGGCAGGCTGCTCGATTGCCTTAACAGTCAGCGAGGGCTTAGTGCACGATGCAGTCAAGCATTGCAGGCAGTGGGACTTTGGGAACCTATTGGCCCACCCGGCGGGGAATAAGCAGGACTGTTGCGGCACCAGAAAGAAAGGTTGGACCAATTCCAACCTGCCATGAGCTAAGCAGTCATTGTTAACGAAGTTGTCGGTACGGCGTTTTCGGCTGATGTACGATGCCAGGAAATGCCAACTTGGTATATTTATCATGGATATCACCATAAAACGCAGGACACAAAATTCATGCTCTACACTATGAAACCCTTAGGCGACTTCGTTAGAAACATCTTCAAAACGCCCATGGTTTGGTGGCCATGGATGGCGGGGCTGCCATTGATCAACCTGTCATCCATTTTCTTTCTCCCGAGGACGGAGGCATGGGTAGTGCTGGGAACCGGCCTCCTGGCCGCGACTATCATGACGGTCCTGCACGCCAAACTGGGGTACGTCCGGCTTGTGGGCATAGGCCATTTTGTTTGGATTCCGATGCTGATCTGGCTGGTATTCAGACTGGATCACATTCCAGAAGGTACGCTTCTCTGCAACTGGCTTCTCATCTTGATAGCAATGGACACAGTGTCTCTTCTGATCGATATCGTCGACCTTGTCCGTTATCTGCTGGGAGACCGCACTCCTCGGTTTTAAGGTCGACCCCGGGGGGAGGGATCAACTGACCTGCAAGAAACTAATCCAATAAATGAAGACCGCCTGATGAAGGACCCGCATGACACCGCACATTAAAGCCACAACGTTCGGTTCGATAACCATTGAGGATGCGGCGATTGAACATGACGTC
>DATKNH010000048.1 GCA_035541455.1 Syntrophorhabdales bacterium | reverse complement strand
CTCCGCACCTGAAAGCGTTGTTGTGTAGGGGATCTTGTATTGCACTGCGCCCGAGCGGATCAGCACTTCATCCATTTTGGGATTCCTCCCGCTGGGAGTGTTGATGATGAACTGAATCTCTCCGTTCTTGATCATATCAACCACGTTAGGCCGCCCCTCGGAGACCTTATACACGAACTGCGTGTCGATGCCGCTGTTGGTGAGCACCTTTCCCGTTCCCTTGGTGGCATATACCTTAAAGCCCAGGTCGCAGAGTTTCTTTGCGATAAAGACCACATGCCGTTTGTCCTGGTTCTTAACGCTGATAAAGACGCTCCCCTTGAAGGGCAGGTTCTGGTTGGCCCCGAGCTGCGCCTTCCAGAAGGCGGCCCCGAAGTTAGTATCAACGCCCATGACTTCGCCTGTCGATTTCATCTCCGGTCCGAGGATCGTGTCCACGCCATAGAAACGATTGAACGGGAAGACCGCTTCTTTGACCGCTATGTGGTTAATCCCTATCTCCCGTTCGATGCCCAGCTCCCTCAACATCTTCCCCACCATCAGCTTTGCGGCTACCTTGGCCCACTGAATGCCGCTGGCCTTACTGACAAAAGGCACAGTTCTCGACGCCCTGGGATTTACTTCCAGCACATAGATGATGTCGTTTTTCACCGCATACTGGATATTCATCAGCCCGACAACGTGAAGCTCAGCCGCGAGCTTGTACGTGTCTCTCTTGATCCTTTCAATGATGTCATCATTGAGTGAGTAAGGCGGAAGCGCACAGGCGCTGTCGCCCGAATGTATGCCGGCTTCCTCGATGTGCTCCATGATACCGGCCAGCACGCACCGCTCGCCGTCAGCCACCGCATCCACATCGATCTCTATCGCATCCTCAAGAAATTTATCGATCAGGATCGGATGGTCGGGAGACGCCTCATGAGCCTTCTGCGTGAAGGACTCAAGATCACCTTCTGTATAGACTATCTCCATGGCGCGGCCGCCAAGAACGTAGGATGGCCGGACTACTACCGGGTACCCGATGATGTTCGCCACCTCTTTGGCCTCAGCAACTGAAGTAGCAGTTCCGTTTTCGGGTTGCGTGAGGTTCAGTTTTTTCAGGATTGCTTTGAACTTCTCCCTGTCCTCCGCGATGTCGATCATCTCGGGCGCAGTGCCGATAATGGGCACGCCTGCTTTTTTAAGGGCCACGGCGAGATTAAGCGGCGTCTGCCCGCCGAACTGCACGATCACGCCCATCGGTTTTTCGCGCTCTGCGATGTCCAGCACGTTCTCCAGTGTCAGGGGCTCGAAGTAGAGCTTGTCGGACGTGTCATAGTCGGTGCTCACCGTTTCAGGGTTGCTGTTGACCATG
Source organism: Syntrophorhabdales bacterium (assembly GCA_035541455.1). Classification (NCBI taxonomy): domain Bacteria; kingdom Pseudomonadati; phylum Thermodesulfobacteriota; class Syntrophorhabdia; order Syntrophorhabdales; species Syntrophorhabdales bacterium. Next base: position 26,938 of record DATKNH010000048.1, on the reverse strand, counting down.
ATCGTTTCGTAGCCCAGCTCCTTGAGGGCAAATGCCGCATGCACGCAGCAATAGTCGAACTCTATCCCCTGCCCTATCCTGTTCGGCCCGCCGCCGAGGATCATGACCTTCTGCTTGTCGCCCTTTCTTGTTTCATCCTCGGTCTCATAGGTGGAGTAATAGTAGGGAGTATAGGCTTCAAATTCGGCCGCGCATGTATCCACCAGTTTGAACACGCTGGCAACGCCCTTCTCCAGCCGCATTTGCCTGACGTCCAGCTCAGTCGTGCCCAATATTTCGCCAATCTGGCGGTCTGAAAACCCGTAACGCTTGGCGCGCCTCATCAGTTCCGCGGAAAAACCGTTTTTCGTCTGAGAAAATATCGGCAGGTCGCTCTTATACTTTTCCAGCTCGTGCTCAAACTCAGTGATCTCTTCTATGTTCTTGAGGAACCACCGGTCTATCTTCGAAAGCTCATAGATCTCATCGAGGGCAATACCGCACCTGAAGGCGTGACGCACAAAAAAGATCCTGTCCTTGTTCGGTATGGTCAGCTTCTGCTTTATCAGCTCCAGATCGTTGGCACCCAGCTGCCTGCCGTCAGTGATCCCGTAGCAGCCAACTTCAAGAGAGCGCAGCCCCTTCTGCAAAGCCTCTTTGAATGTCCTGCCTATGGCCATGGCCTCGCCCACGGACTTCATGGAGATGGTGAGCGTTTCGTCAGCGCCTTTGAATTTCTCGAAGGTGAAGCGCGGTACCTTTACCACGCAGTAATCTATGGTGGGCTCGAAGGATGCGGGTGTCTTCTTGGTTATGTCATTCGGTATCTCGTCGAGCGTGTAGCCGATCGCGAGCTTGGCCGCGATCTTTGCAATTGGGAATCCGGTCGCTTTTGACGCCAGCGCGGAGCTGCGTGAGACCCTCGGGTTCATCTCGATCACAACCATCCTGCCGTTGTTCTGATCCACCGCGAACTGGATGTTGGACCCACCGGTCTCAACGCCTATCTCGCGGATGATCTTGATGGCAGCGTCCCTCATCGCCTGATACTCTTTGTCCGTCAACGTCTGGGCCGGCGCCACCGTGATACTGTCCCCGGTATGGACGCCCATCGGGTCGAAGTTCTCTATGGAACAGATGATGACCACGTTATCCTTTTTGTCCCGCATTACTTCCAACTCAAACTCTTTCCAGCCGAGGACCGATTCCTCGATCAGGATCTCGCTGATCATGCTGCTCTCAAGCCCACGTAACGCCAGTACCTCGAATTCTTCTATGTTGTAGGCTACGGAGCCGCCTGTGCCGCCGAGCGTGTAGCTGGGCCGTATGATGATAGGAAAACCGATCTCTTTGACTACCTTGCGCGCCTCCTCCATGGTGCGGGCAAATCCCGACCGGGGCACTTCCAGCCCGATGCGCTCCATGGCGGCCTTGAACTCTTCCCTGTCTTCCGCCTTTTTGATCGCCTTGTAGTCCGCACCGATCAGCTCGACATTATACTTGTCGAGGATGCCCCGCTCCGAGAGAATGGTCGCAAGGTTGAGGCCTGTCTGGCCGCCGAGAGTCGGCAGTAGCGCATCGGGTCTTTCGACCCTGATGATCTCTTCAAGCACTTCAGGGATCAAGGGCTCCACGTACGTCCGGTCAGCCATGTCCGGATCGGTCATGATGGTTGCGGGATTGCTGTTGACGAGGATCACACGGTATCCCTCCTCCCGCAGCGCCTTGCAGGCCTGGCTTCCCGAATAGTCAAACTCGCAGGCCTGACCGATCACTATCGGCCCGGAGCCAATGAGAAAGATGCTTTTCAAGTCCTTTCGCTTAGGCATGCCGCTCCTTTTTGAACGCCTCCATCATTTCTTTGAATTTGCCGAAGAGTCCCCACGAGTCATGCGGGCCGGGCGACGCTTCGGGGTGGAACTGCACGGAGAATATCGGGTAGATCTCATGCTCTATGCCTTCCAGCGTGTCGTCATTGAGATTGAGATGCGTGCCTTTCACCTTCTCTTTCTTGATGGAATCGAGGTTGACTGCAAAGCCGTGATTCTCTGATGCGATCGCTACCTTGCCCGTTGCCAGTTCCTTGATCGGCTGATTGGCGCCCCTGTGGCCGAACTTCAGCTTGTACGTGTCGCCTCCATAGGCCAAGCCGAGGAGTTGCTGCCCGAGACAGATACCGAATATCGGCGTTTTTCCGAAGAGCTTCCGGATCTCCTCGACCACGTCAGGCACACCCTGAGGATCACCGGGTCCGTTGGAAAGGAGCACGCCGTCAGGCTTCATCGCCAGTATCTCTTTCGCCTTGGTGCGGGCCGGCACGACTATCACCCGGCAGCCATTCTTCTTCAGCATCCTGAGAATATTGATCTTGACGCCGAAATCCATAACCACGCAGGTGAGATCACCCTTCGGTTCAAACTCATACGGAGCATCGCATGTCACTTCTTTCACCAGGTCGACGCCGACAATCCCGACGGACTCCCTGGCCTTACGTACCAGGGATGCGGGGTCGAGATCGCGGGTGGATATGATTGCCTTCATGGCGCCCTTCACCCGTATATGCCGGGTCAGAGCACGTGTATCCACCTCTTCGATACCGATGATGTTATGCCGACGCAGGTACTCAGTCAGGCTCTCTTTCGCCCGCCAGTTACTGGTTATCTTGCTGAACTCCCTCACGACAAACCCTTCCACCTTAGGCCCTTTTGATTCCACGTCCTCTTCATTGACGCCGTAGTTGCCGATCAATGGATAGGTCATGGTCACGATCTGCCCTTTGTACGAGGGATCGGTCATGATCTCCTGATAGCCTGTCATGCTCGTATTGAAGACGATCTCCCCCTCTTTCTCGCCCTCAGCCCCTAAGCCCTGGCCTTCAAAAAGAGTTCCGTCTTCCAACGCAATCATTGCTTTCATCTCTTCCCCCTGCAAGCCCTAACGCAGATTCCGCATATGTGATGGCCGAGACCTCGCTCGTTCTTGAAACGCTTCAGCATTGCAAAGCAACCTCTGTGATCAAAAAGCTCCCGCTCCATCTTGATAGCACCGGCCGGACAGACCTGTACGCACGCAGTGCACGTGCCGCAGCCTGCCACAAGCGGATCGGCAGCCTCGAGGGGCATATCGGTCAGCACCGTATTGTAGCGCACGTGGGCGCCGAATACCGGATGCACGAGAAGGTTGTTCCTCCCTATCCAGCCGACGCCTGCAATCTCCCCCACTCTCTTATGCGAGATATGTGCTTTCTGATCCTGCCAATCTATCATCTGGGAAGCCGCAAACGGCAGGGCTTTGTACCCCATCCGCTCTATCTCGCGCGCCAGAAGATAGGCGATCATGTCGAGCCGGTAGTTGATCTGACGGTAATGGTGCTGGTAAAAGAGTGTCGGTCCGCTGGTGATGGTATCGAGTACTTCCTTCCCAACAACAAGCCCGAAAGAGATCGCACGCGTATACCCGGAGAGAGGCTCGTCAAACCCTAGAATCTCCTTGCCGTAGCCGGCCAGATCCGCAACGCCGGCCGCATCAACATCATGCTGCACCATAAGATTCTGCAGGTCCATTTCGGGGCTTATCTGCATTGTTGCCTTTAGCGGGTTCGTATTGCCGCTTCCTCCGCGCACACGCCTGGGAGTGTTGACATCGTCGTATCAACGCTCCTTTTGAGCTTCATTGTTCGAGCGACCTCGGATGAGCTCTCGCTCTTTAGAGGAGCCCTCTTTTTTTGAAATGAATCAGAAGGGCAGTCACCGCGGCAGGGGTAACCCCGGATATCCTCGACGCCTGACCGAGGGAGACGGGTTTAACTCTTGTCAGTTTCTCTATGACTTCGCTCGAAAGACCCGCTATTTCTCCATAGGAAATGTCAGACGGTATCTTTCGCTCCTCCAGCTTACTTGCCCTGGAGACCATCTCCATCTGTCTATCGGTGTAGCCCCGATATTTTACATCCAACTCAACCTGATACGCAACACTATCCTGTATGCCGTCGAGGCTTTCATCCAACCTCCGCAATGTGGTCATTGTCACGCCCGGTCTCTTGAGCAACTCTTCGAGCGTAGTTGGGTTTTTGATGCCCTCCAACCCCGATGCCCTGAGGCATTCGAGGGTCGCACTCGTCGGAAGAAGTCGTCTTTCCCGGAGCAGCCCGGCAAGGTGCTCCATGCCGGCTCGTTTCTCCTTTACCTGCGCGTAACGCTCTTTTGAGGCAAGCCCTATGCGGTATCCCTTTTCCGTGAGCCGCAAATCAGCATTGTCCTCGCGCAAAAGCAGCCTGTATTCTGCGCGGGAGGTGAACATGCGATACGGCTCATCCACGCCCCTGGTGACAAGGTCGTCGATCATGACGCCGATGTAGCTTTCCTCGCGGCCAAGCACAAAGCCTTTCTCGCCGCGCACTTTCATCACCGCGTTGATCCCCGCAATAAGCCCTTGCGCCGCCGCCTCTTCGTAGCCGGTGGTCCCGTTTATCTGGCCGGCGCAAAAGAGGTGAGCTACCTGCTTTGTCTCGAGGGTGGGGAAGAGCTGTGTCGGGTACACGAAATCATATTCAATGGCGTAGCCGGGCCGGGTGATCTCTACATGCTCAAGTCCATCGATGCTTCTCAACATTGCAAGCTGGACGTCCAGTGGAAGGCTTGTGGAAAGCCCATTCGGATAATACTCGGTGGTCTCGAGTCCTTCAGGTTCAAGGAATATCTGATGGCGCTTGCGCTCTGCAAATTTCACGACCTTATCTTCTATCGACGGGCAGTACCTGACGCCGGTACTTTTTATCTTGCCGCTGTAGAGCGGGGACCTGTCCAACCCCGAGCGTATGATCGCATGGGTCCTCTCGTTCGTGTACGTCATAAAGCAGGGAACCAAGTGCTGCGTTATCTTCGGTGTAAGAAATGAGAAAGGTCTGGGCGGATCGTCACTCAATTGCGCGTGCATTCTTGAGAAGTCGATGGTGCGGCCATTCAACCGAGGGCAGGTTCCGGTCTTCAACCTTCCCAGCTCAAAGCCCAGGTCCCGCAGGGAGTCGGAGAGACCCAGTGATGCGGCATCCCCCATTCTTCCTGCCGCGAACTGTTCGAGCCCTACGTGAATGAGACCATGAAGAAACGTACCGGTCGTGAGCACGACAGTCTTACCGTAAAACGTCTCTCCCCATCCGTCGATCACCCCGACCGCCCTGCCATCCTCCACCAGAAGCCTCTCTACAGTGGCCTGCCGTATCAGCAGGTTGTCAGCAGCCTCCAGCCTCCTCTTCATGCGTTGACTATACGCAGCTTTGTCAGCCTGGGCCCTGCTCGCCCTCACCGCGGGACCCTTGGTGGTGTTGAGCAACCTGAACTGGATGCCGGTGACATCGATGGTGAGGGCCATTGCCCCGCCCAGTGCGTCGACCTCCTTGACGAGGTGACCCTTTCCCAAGCCTCCGATGGCCGGGTTACAGGACATGTAGGCAATGTGGTCGAGGTTCATGGTCAGAAGAAGGGTCTTTGTCCCCATCTTCGCCGCGGCGAGCGCAGCTTCACAGCCTGCATGGCCGGCACCGACCACTATGACATCAAAATTATCCATCACTATCATTCGCCTTTAAATGCATAAACAAATTCAAATATCGAATGTTTCAAACCGGAGAACAGGGTCCGAATCGGTTTTGGGTTTTGGTCATGAGATATTGTTTAGGATTGCTGACCGCTCGTCACTCTTTTCCACCATACAGCGCAGCAGGCAACCCAAGGTCGTATAGTCTACCAGATTTTTTTTCTTGACGCCTCCATGAGGTTTTATGATAATGGAGGGAGCGTAAGTCCCAAAATCCCAGTCCTCCGGAGGGGAACATGAATGCAGTCTATGTTCTTATTTTAGGCTTTCTTGTTTTCTTCGTCGGCTACCGGTTTTACGCAAAATACATCGATGCCAAGGTCATTAAGGCTGACCCCAAGAGGGCTACGCCAGCCAAGATGTATATGGATGGCGTGGAATTCATGCCCACCAGCAAGAATATCCTCTTCGGCTACCAGTTCAAATCGATCGCGGGTGCTGCGCCGATTATAGGCCCTATCATCGCTATCCAGTGGGGTTGGCTCCCAGCGCTGATATGGATCCTGGGCGGTGCGCTATTCATTGGCTGGGTGCACGACTACACAAGCGCCATGGTGGCAATGCGCCACGAAGGCGCCTCGTTCGGGGGCTTGAGCCACCGTCTTATCTCTCCGAGGGCGCGCATTATCCTCCTCTCGTTCATTTACTTCTATCTGCTTCTCATTGCGGGAGCTTTCGGAAACGTTGTCGTAAGCACGGTTATAGGCCTTAAGGCAGCTCCCATGGCATGGTTGCTCCTGACCATCGGCGGCGTGCTTGCCGGTCAGATGATCTACCGCTGGCGCAGAGACATCGTGCTCACGACTGCAGTCTGCGTTATCATAGCACTATTCGGTATCTTCCTCGGCACGCTGGCGCCGTCCGACAAAGTCATCGGCACTTCTCTCGCAAACAGCAGGATTCTCTGGACCGTCGCTGCCTGCGTCTTCTGCTATTTCGCAGCGGTCCTGCCCATCTGGAGGTTTGCTCTTCCCATAAATTACGTTGCTTCGTATATAGTGTTCCTCGGCCTCTTCTTTGGTGTAATCGGCGTGTTTATCCTCCATCCGAACTTCACGCTTCCTGCTTATACGGCTTTCTCCATAAAGATCGGTCCGATCTGGCCCATCATGTTTGTCACGATCGCATGCGGGGCTATCTCGGGCTGGCACAGTATAGTATCGAGTTCGGGCACAGCACGGCAATTGGAGAGTGAGCTTGACGCCAGGCCTGTAGGCGGCGGTGTGATGTTCGTTGAGATGATGCTTGCGCTCTTCGCGCTCATCATAGCCGGAACGATCTATGCTTCTTCCGCCGAATACGGCGCGGCGGCTGCAAAGGGGCCGGGTGTCATTTTTGCGGCCGGCGTCTCAAAGTTTCTGGGTGCAGTGGGGCTTCCTGCAAAACTGGGCAACTCCTATGGTAGTGTCATGATGATTGTTCTCGCGGTCACCATCATGCAGCTCGTCATCAGGTTTATGAGGGTCGCCACATCGGAGCTCCTCAGCGACGTGGGCCCGGTCTTCAGAAACGCTCACGTCGGCACCTTTATCGCATGCCTCCTGGCAGCGGTGCTGATCATGACAGGGTGGTGGCAGTATCTCTGGGTGCTTTTCGGCGGGGCTAACCAGCTGATGGCCTCACTTGCACTGATGCTGGTGACTGCGTGGCTTATGTCCGAAGGAAAGCCTATAGCATGGACCTTCTACCCCATGATCTTTATGTTTATTACAACCATAGCAGCTTTGCTCTACACGTCATGGAGCCTCCTCGACAAGGTGTTCAGTGGTGCGGTTAAAGGCGAAGCCCTCGTGGGGAACACTCTGATGGGACTTGTGGGATTTTTCCTGGTCATTGCCGCTATAGCGCTCGGTATAGAGGGCGTCAAAGCGCTTAACAGGTTCAGAGTCATACGAGCCCAAGCGGCGGCTGGAGCGGCTGCAGCAAAGGCGTGAGTGTAGCGCTCAGTAATCAGCGGTCAGCTTTCAGCAAGGGCAGACTGAACGTATTCGGCTCTGGCCGATGGCTGAAACATGAAAAGGCCGTATTTATGCAAGGAGAGTAAGAGCATGTCGAAAGATGACGAAAAGAAGAAAAAAGGTGGTATTTTCCAGGCGGTGAAGGAATTCGTCTATGGCGTAGCGGCGCATGACTCAGCCCGCTTTGCACTGAAATCGAGGGCGAGCATGGAGCACCTCTTCATCCTGATCACAATGGGAGATATGCTGGGCGTTCCCATTCTGCCGCCTTATTATTCCTTGCGGCTCCTACCCTATGTGGTACCGCAGATATCAACATGGAAGAGGCGGATGCTGCGGGAGAAGGATCTCACTGATGCTTTAGCATAGTGAAGTATGCGCAGCGGCAGTTTTTTTGAGACGGTGAAGGAGTTCTTGTTCGGTTTTGCAGGGCATGAGCATGTGGTCGTTGCCCTCAAGACAAGGGCAGGGCTGAACGACGTCCTGACAGTCCTCCTGTTCGGCGATATGCTCGGAGTGCCTCTTTTCAGATCATACTATGGTCTGAGGATTCTGCCCCACGTGCTTCCCCGACTTCAGGGCTGGAAGCGGAGAATGCTGCGGGAGAGAGATCTGGTGGATGCTCTTGATTAGTAGAACTCAACACTCAACACTGTTTTAGAGGGGGTGGACCATTTCACTCACAAAGATATTTGACCAATACCCTGACAGACGCTACATCATGTTCGGCGGAAAGGGCGGACTGGGCAAGACCACGTTTTCCGCTGCCACAGCCTACTATCTCGCAAAACAGGGGAAGAAAGTTCTTGTCTTCTCCGTTGACCCGCAGGCCTCGCTGAGCGACATCTTCCAGAAGAACATCTTCGGAAAGGGACCCCAGGAGATCATGCCTAACCTTTACGCTCAGGAGATCGATGCGGACCGCCGTGTCAAGGAGTATCAACAGGAGATCCGCCAGAAGATACTCGACATGTACGGCATGGAGACTATCCCTGAAGAGATCGAGAGCTACATCCAGGCTGCTGCAGCAGAGCCTGCCATGGAGGAGAGTGCTATTTTTGATGAAGTGGTCGATATCGTCGTGAAAGGCGGTTACGACTATTACATTTATGATCTTGTGCCGCTGGGGCATGCTCTCTATTACTTGAGCATGGCTTCAGTCTACGACGCGTGGATCGACAAGATCACCGGCTTGCGCCAGCAAATGCGGGAATATGACCAGGTGGCAGCTGTCATCCGCCGCGATAAAGAGCTGGACGAGGATGCCATTCTCAATGAGCTTCTCTACATTAAGGAACGGATCAACAAGTCTTCTGGTATCCTGACCGACAAGCAGAAAACAGCATTCTTCTTCGTGGTTACGCCCGAAGAGATGATCATAAATGATACGGTCAAAGCAGCAGGCCTCTTTGCAAAATTCGACGTGCCGCTGAGCGGCTACATCGTGAACCGCGTCCTGCCGGCGGATCTCAAGAACCAGAGCATTCCCGACTACCTGAAAAACAGGCTGACGATGCAGGAGAAATACCTCGGTGTGATTGACGACACCTTCAAGGGGCAGATCCTGGCGAGGGTTCCTGAAATGGAACGCGACGTAACAGGTCTTGCCATGATCGAGAAGCTGGCTAAGCAGATGTTCGAGGACCACTGAGCATAAAGGAGTCTCGCGATGCCGCAGATAACCAGAAGCATGATCGACTACATAAGGGAGAACCCAAAGCTGAAATACATCTTCTTTGGCGGTAAAGGGGGCGTGGGAAAAACCGTCATGGCAGGAGCCGCAGCCCTGTGGGCCGCAAAGCAGGGAAAGAAAACACTCCTCGCGTCCACCAATCCGGTACACAGTCTTTCAAATCTCATGGGGCAGGATGTCTTTGGGAAACCTGCCGTGGTCTGCGATGAGAAGCTGTGCTACGCCTTCGAAATAGACACAAGGGAGACGATCGAGCGCTCCAAGCAGGAGATCCGCGAAAAGATCAACTGGTTTCTGAAGTTTGCGGATATCACCACGAAGGCGGATGAATTCGTCGAGTCGGCTACCATGAACCCTGCTTTCGAAGAATCGGCCATGTTCGAGAACATGACCGATCTCATGTTCAAAGATGAATACGACTTCTACGTGTTTGACACAGCCCCTACCGCGAATGCGAGGCGGCTCCTCGGCATGTCAAAGGTCTATTCGCTCTGGGTAGAAAAGATGCTGAAGAGCAGGGAAGAGGCAAAGTCTCTCCGCGAGATGCTCTCTTTCACCAAGAAACAGGAAGAAGACCCTCTGATGGATTATCTGCTCGGTTTCAGGGAGCGCATGGCGAAAGCGCAGAGCTTGCTCACCGATGATGCCCTGACCGCTTTCTTCTTTGTGACCTTGCCGGAAAGCCTGCCGATAGCGGTTATCACCCGTTTCATCAACTGGTTTCATGAATTCGGCATTCCCGTGGGCGGCGTGGTCGTCAACGGGATTATCCAGAAAGAACAGGTCGGCAGCGATGCCGCCGAGTTCGTGCGAAACCGCGTCAAAATGCAGGAAGATCACATGGGAGAAATCTGGCAGATCTTCGGCGATCAGGTTCGTGCACTGGTACCCCTCTTCGAGACCGAGGTGAAAGGCGGCGCAATGCTCAACCGTCTGGTCGGCCAGCTCTTCCCTTCGTGAGCATCAAACCCAGAAGGAAGATGGGAGATCGCTCCGCTGGGAAGACTGTCGGGCCTTCGGCGCGACTGGGAAGCAATAAACTCTCGAAGACTTAATTCTATTTCTCTTTCCGCTATTTACCTTCCGTCTTCCTAGCGCACAGCGCGGTCTTCCCTCTTCTTAGCGCAGCGGTCGAACTTTTGCGTCACACAGCTCCATCGTGGTACAATTTTTCAAAACAACCGGAGGTGGTTCATGGAAGAGGTTGCCATTGGAACAGTCGAAAAATATTTCGGCAAGATCGGCGTGGCCGCGATCAGGATCACCAGCGGTGAAATGAAAGTGGGAGACAAGATCCATATAAAAGGCCACTCCACCGACTTTGAACAGACAGTCGACTCGATGCAGGTGGAACACGCAAGCGTCCAGACTGCAGGTGCAGGCAGCGACGTGGGCATCAAAGTGAAGGAAAAGGTGCACGAGAAAGATACCGTCTTGCTCATCAAACCATGAAAAGAAACGTCACCACCCTCCCGCTTCATTACGGAAAAGCTCCCCGATGGCTTTTCGATAAGATGAAGCGGTTGTCGGCTGCGGTGGTGTCCATCATCCTCCTCGAATTCGGTCCCCGCGAGGTTCTGCGAAGGTTGTCCGATCCTATCTGGTTTCAAGCCTTCGGCTGCGTTGTAGGCTTCGACTGGCATTCAAGCGGGCTGACCACCACGCTCTGCGGTGCGCTCAAAGACGGGATCGCCTCGGTCGGCCCTGACTATCCCCTGGCGATATGCGGCGGAAAAGCAGCAACCTCGCGTCGCACCCCGCAGGAACTGTTCGAGACCGGCGCGGCCTGGAAACTCGACACCTCTCCTTTCGTAGCTCTGAGCCGCCTGTGTGCAAAGATAGACAACAGCCTGATCCAGGATGGCCACAATATCTACCATCACACGTTCATCCTGTCGAAGGAAGGCGACTGGGCGGTTATCCAGCAGGGCATGAGCGAACAACACCGCACAGCGCGAAGGTACCAATGGTTCTCCATGGAAAACCTCGATCTGCTCTGTGAACCGCATACCGGAGTGACCAGCGACGGACCCGTAGAGGCGCTGAATCTAGTAGCCAGAGAGAGCGCCCCTGTGCACACAGCCGCTGTCGATTTTACGAAACAGAATCCTGATTGGATGTCGAAAACATGGAAGGAGATCGCGCTCGCCATGCCCGATAGACACTACATAGTGGCGAAAGACGTCGATACAAACCGCCTCGATCGGGTCTTCAGAAGGCTTCATGAAGCGCAGCCCGAGAGTTTCAAGGACCTTCTTCAGATACAGGGCATCGGCCCGAGGACCGTGGCTGCTCTGAGCCTCGTCTCTGAACTCGTCTACAATGCCCCGCCCAGCTTCAAGGATCCGGCGCGTTTCAGTTTTGCCCACGGAGGCAAAGATGGCTACCCGTTCCCGGTGCAGCGTAAAACGTACGAAGAGTCGATCAGCTTCCTGCAAAGCTGCCTCGACAAAGCACGGGTGAACGACCGGGATAAGATAGAAGCTTTTAAACGACTCAACCGCTACAGGGCAACCTCGAGCTTCTGAACCTCCTGGGGCCTCCTGGTGGACATATCCCAAACTCTTGCAAACGAATCCTGAAAGATAGATACTATGAGTGAGCAGTATCAGATGCTTCACCCGGGAGGCATGCCATGGAGAAGCAAGAATATGTGAATACATTCCAAAAGATTCTCGATTGGATGAGTATCACGATAAATGATGTGCAGCGCTGTCTTTACACAGAGAAGAAGGATTCTCTTGACAAGGCTCAGAGGGAATTCCAGGAAATGCGTGCGGCCGCTCTGCCCCTCATCGACCGCATCAGATCGCAGGAAGAAAAGAACGAACTGGAGAAGCGGCTCCTCATGCTTGTGCCATCACTGCAGGCTGTAGCCCAAGCGATGGAAACCATCATCGCGAGGACAAAGACCAAATGTGAGTCATCGATCCTTTTCACTGAAAAGGGAATGGGCGAGCTTACGGCGGTGATGGCCGCTGTCAAGGAACTCTCCCGCGACACCAAGGATGCTTTGGCAACCTCAAACCCTCACCTCAAGAGTCACGCCCGGGCAGAAATGGAGCGGATAACCCAGATGGCCGACGGCTTTGCCATGGAGCACCAGCAAAGGATGATTGTCGGTGTCTGCACGCCCCAGGCGTCTTACATTTACGTCGACATGATGGATGGCCTCAAAAGAATTGTGAAGGAGCTCGCCTATCTTGCGGAGCATATCTAGCATTGTCGATTTCATTTGAGCTTCTCCGCGATAGAATCAGAAACACCGCCGTTGTCACGAAACTTTCCGGCCTGAACCTCGCAGGAAAGGCGTACCTCGTCGGAGGTGCCATCCGCGAACTGGCGTTGGGACAGTCACCAGCCGATTTTGATTTCGCGCTCGAAATGCAAGAGGATGCGGTCAAGCTTGAAGAGCTGTTCCGTGCAAAGGGATTTCTGCTCGGAAAAAGAGCAGAGCAGGCGTTCCGCCTGATAGGCGATGAAGGCGTCTTGGACCTCACCTTTCTTCAGGGCGATATCCTGACTGACCTGGCTCGCCGGGACTTTACCATGAATGCCATAGGGTACGATACAGCCTCCGGCGAGATCCACGACCCTTACGAGGGGCTTGCAGACATAAGCCGCAAAGTGATCAGATACCCAAGAAAACAATCCATCAGGGAAGATCCTCTTCGTATGTTGAAAGCAGTTCGTCACCTCTCGCTGCTTCCCGGCTTTTTACTCGCACCCGAATTGCGTGATGCAATCCGTGAAGAGAGGGAACTGATCCGACTGACAGCTGCCGAGAGAATAAAGTACGAGCTCGATCTCATCATGCTTTCGCACGATCCGTACAGAGCCGTGGTCACCCTTCGTGACACAGGATTGCTCTTTGAGCTTTTTCCCGAGCTGCGCAATTTAGAGCAGATGGATCGCGAAAAAGGCTTTGAGCTGGAAACCCTGGGACACACCATAGAGGGGTTCAGATACCTGGATAGGGCAAGAAGCTTTCATTCCTTTGATGAACAGCAGGTGCGAAATGCAGCCTATGCGCTGCTGTTCCACGACCTCGGCAAGGCTCACACGTTCTCCTATGACGATACAAAAAACCGCGTCCACTTCTTTCATCACGAGAAGCACTCGAGAGATCTGGCAACAGCAATCATGGAGCGTCTCAGGTTCAGCTCACATGAAGTGAGGGTAATCTCAAGTCTCATTGAAAACCATATGCGGGTATTCCTTATAAGCCATGAGGGCGCGACCGAAAAGGCGATCAGGCGTGTCGTGTACAAGATGGAGGATTTGACGCCTCCGCTGGTTCTCCTGACGCTTCTCGACATGTACGGAAGCTCAAATGGAGAGGAAAATGAGACAACTGCACGCGTCAGGCTGAGATGCAGGGAAGCACTCTCTGCGTATGAGGAGTGGGGCAAGGAGCCGCTACCCCGGCTCGTCAATGGACATGATCTTCTGGCCCTGGGCTTTCCCGAAGGCCCTGACATCGGGAAGACCCTCGATCTCATACGAGAAAAGCAGATTGCTGGAGAGATCGTCGACAGAAGTGGAGCCCTGGGATACGCACAAAAGGAGCTGGCGAGTGTTAGCAAAGGGGAAAGTCGGCCTTGACCTCGAACTGCTCTTTCGGTTGATCAAGGGCTGATGAGTAGTGAAGAGGAAGCCCTTACTCGCACCCCTTCCCGCTCTAATTCCAGATAACCCGTTTTTGCACCGGACGGAACCGTAACCCGAATGGTCCGGCCGTCATTACGCAGCCTTTTTGGCAGCGGCATGCCGTTCAAATAGACCGTGACGGATTCGGCGGAGAAAGGGACCTCGATCGCCACTTCGTCGCCCCAGCGGGCCTGGGCAGGAGTAAAGGTAAACTCGAACGCTTTCCTTTCGATCTTCCCCGTCTGATTCCCATTCGCCGGCGCTGGCGTGGGCAAGGTTGTTTCTGTGAGATGTAAATAGACACCAGCGGAGAGAGCAGCGACACCAACAAGAAGGAGCGTGACCCTCGCCCGCGACGTTAAGGGAATTTTCCCCCCCAACTTGCTGACGATGACTATAGAGAATGAAAGCATGGCGAGTGCAATGACAGCCGTCGGTAAAGGAATATGGCCCATAGCACACGTACTATACTGCACCGTGCCACTACTTGCAACAGAGTGCTTTGCCGGGGTGCCGCCTCGCGGCACGGTCGTCGTTCCGACGTGATCGTTCATCGTTAGTGTTGCGCCCCACTGTGTAAATTTGTATAATTGCTGAGAGGATACGGTCCATGAGCAATGTCGCCATATTGTGGGATCTCGAGAACGTGAATCCAGGCTCCGATTCCCTCTTCCTCGAGGGACTGATAGAGCATGCGGAAAGCAAAGGCAGAATCGTGGCTGCCCGCGCCTACGGCAACTGGGCCAATCCCGGGTTCTCTAAACTCGCGCCATCCCTTACCAGGAGGTATTTCTACCTGGTTCACGTACCCAAGGGGCGTAAGAACAGTTCTGATATGGTGCTGGTCTCCGATGCCATGGAAGTCATGCGTATCCACGAACACATCGACACCTTCATTCTCGTGACGGGTGACAGCGATTTCCGTTTTCTAGTGCTCGCCTTGCGCCGAGCCGGGAAAATGGTGCACATCGTGTGCAACACACAGAACGCTTCGGAAGACCTCCTCGCGCTGGCAGACAGCTACGTGGATTATCGCGGACTGGTGCCGGGCGGAGATGATGAAGAGTCGCCTACAAAAGGCACACCCGGAACAGAAGAGAAGACGGCTCAGCAGCGAAGTGTCCCGGCACCCACCTCCAAGGAAGACTGGTTCCAACTGCTCGCTGAAGCTGCCGACCTCATGCTGAAGAAAAAGGTGAGCCCGGGACTCGGCTCGGTCAAGATCAGGATGAAGATGTTAAATCCGAACTTCAACGAGAAGAAGCTTAATTTTTCACACTGGAGCGACTTTGTCTCCGCTGCCGTGAAAGCGGGCTTTGTAACCATTGAAGGAAAGGGAGCGGAAGCTCTCGTCTATCCGGTGACCGATGCGCTGAGACGCGAGGGACCGCAACAGAAAGCCTTCGCAATCCTCCTGGAGATCCTGAAAGATCTCGACAAAGGTGGACCCCCTGCGTATCATTCCTATCGCACGGTAAACTCAAGATTGATCGACAAGAAGGTGCAGTTCGGCGCGCTGGGATTCGCCCAGTTCAAAGAGTTCATACAGGCTGCCGAAGCTCGAGGTTTGGTAGAGTCGAAGGTCGAAGGTCTTAAACACGCGGTCAGACGGGTCCAGAACTAGGCCCTGTCACCTTCGCCAATTCCTTATCCAGAGTTCTTCCTGTACCGCCTCTCCAGTTCCTTCACCTTTACATAGATCCTTTTCACCGTGGCCAAGCTGTCCTCCCCGCCTTTCTATCCGCCGCAGCCCTTCCGCACGCGCCCCGATCAGCGATTTCACATCGTGGAAGCCCATTGCGTTTATGAGAGATTTATCTTGACAATGCGAGGCGTGTAATTTATAGAATAGCTACATTTTTTCGGCACCTGTCAGGAACGTCTGACCGATCAAACCACCTCTGCGTGCACGGTCAATTGTTTGCGCTGCCGAACCCAGGAAGGAGGTATGATGGATAGCATCTACAATGGCTTACGATTCCTCAGTAAGATTCTCAATTTCATAGCGGGCGTGGCCCTCACAGGCATGATGCTGCTGACGGTGGCGGACGTCTCCCTGCGGGCAGTCGGCCATCCCCTCATCGGCACCTACGAGATCGTCGCCCTCTCCCTCGCGATCGTGATCGGCTTCGGCATCCCCAAGGTCTCCCTCGACAAGGGGCACGTCTACATGGAGTTCCTCATGGAGAAGCTCTCGCCCAGGGGCAAGGACCTCATGAACACCTTCACCCGCCTCCTGGTCCTCATGCTCTTCATCTTCATCGGCTACAACCTCCTGAACGTAGGGGCCGAGTTCCGCGCCTCCGGTGAAGTCTCCCCTACCATCAAGCTGCCCTTCTACCCCGTCGCCTACGGCGTGGCCGTCTGCTGCTTCTTAGAGTGCATTGTCTTCATTGTCGAAATCGTCAGGATCTGGAGGGGCCAATATGAATGAGGTTACCGTAGGCATCATCTCTCTCGCGCTTCTGCTTGCCATCTTCTCGACCGGCATTGAGTTGGGCTTCGGGATGGCCCTCGTGGGGTTCATCGGCTTCGGCTGGCTCAACGGCTGGACGTCTGCCATGAACCTGATCTCCAGGGACGTCTTTGACGTCATCACCAACTACGGCTACACCGTCTTCCCGCTCTTCCTCCTGATGGGCCAGATCGGCTTCAACGCAGGGATCGCCGTCAGGCTCTACAACGCCGCGCATAAGTTTGTGGGCCATGTGCCCGGGGGGCTCGCCATGGCCACCGTCATCGGCGCCGCCGGGTTCAAGGCCATCTGCGGCTCGGCTGCAGCCACGGCAGCAACATTCGCCAGCGTGGCTATTCCCGAAATGGACCGCTACAAGTACAGCAAGACCCTCTCCACGGGCATTGTCGCCACGGTGGGGAGCTTAGGCTGCATCATACCCCCCAGCGTGACCCTCATCATCATGGGTATCCTCACCGAGCAGTCGATCGGCCAGCTTTTCCTCGCGGGCGTGATCCCCGGCCTGCTCATCTCCGTCGGCTTCATCGGCATCATTTACGGCTGGGCCAAGATGAATCCTGGTATTGCGCCCAAATCGGCCAGGGCGACCTGGAACGAGCGGATGAAGTCCCTTCCCGAGATCTTCTGGGTCCTCGTGGTCTTCTGCCTGGTCGTGGGGGGCATCATGCAGGGCTACTTCACACCCACGGAGGCCGGCGCGGTCGGCACCTTCTTCGTCCTTCTCCTGACCGTCCTCAAACGGGACATGACCTTCAAGAAGTACGTCTCCTCCGTATCAGAGTCGCTCAGGACCGCGGGCATGCTGCTCATGCTCATTGCCGGTTCCGCCATATTCGGCCATTTCATCGCGGTCACCAATATCCCCCAGAAGACCGCAGACTGGGTGGTGACGCTGCCTTTGAACCGCTATATCATCATGATCTTCATCTGTCTTGTCTTCGAGATAGGCGGTTCCTTCATCGACGACCTCGCCTTCATGATCCTTGCAACACCGATCTTCTACCCTGCAGCGCTGAAGCTCGGCTTCCACCCGCTGTGGTTCGGGATATGCATCTGCGTCGTTGCCATGATCGGGGTCGTGATCCCGCCCGTGGCCATCTGCGTCTTTGTCGTGAAGAACATCACCAAGGTGCCCATAGGCCAGATCTACAAGGGCGTGACCCCGTTTCTGATCTCCCTCATCATCGTCTGGGGTCTGCTATTCGTCTTCCCGCAGCTGGTGCTCTGGCTGCCGTCGGTGTTCTTTAAGTGAGATGAGGCCACATGCGTGTACCAAACATTATCAAGGAGGTAGCATCATGATGCGAAGAGTAAGTTTGTTTGTCGTAATCGTCTCTTTTCTTTTGACTATGTATTCAGGTGCCCGTGCCGCGGAACCCATCAAACTGAAGTTCGCCAACTTCTTCCCGCCGACGCACAAGAACGCGGTGCTCTTCGACCAGTACAGCCAAGAGATCAATAAAAGGTCGAACGGCAAGATCGAGATATCCTACTACGCGGGCGGCACCCTCCTGACCGCGCCCAAGATTGCCGCGGGCGTGGCGACCGGCATCGCCGACATCGGGCTTTCCCACTGTGCCTACTCGAGAGGACGCTTTCCGGTCATGGAAATCATGGAACTGCCCCTCGGGTTTCCGAACGGCTGGGTGGGGACGTTCGTCTCCAACGACTTCTATGACAAGTTCAAACCCAAGGAATGGGAACAGTTCCACCCGCTGCTCTTCGGCACCAGCCCGGCCAATGTCCTCCAGACCCTCAACAAACAGGTGAAGACCTTAGATGATCTCAAAGGCTTGAAGATCCGGGGTACGGGCAGGGTCGGCGACCTCGTCAAGGCGCTCGGCGCAACCCCGATGCCCATTGAGATGGTTGACCTCTACGAGTCGCTCCGACGCGGCGTGCTCGACGGGAACATGGGACCCATGGAACAGCTGAAAGGCTTCAAGATCGGCGAACTGGAAAAGTATGTCACCGCCTGCTGGAAGGTGGGAAGCGTCTTTTCCTTCTACGTGGCAATGAATAAGCGTAAATGGGATGCCCTTCCTCCCGACATGAAAAAGCTCTTCGACGACGTGACCAACGAGTACAAACCAAAGTGGGCCCTGGCCTGGAACGAGATAGACATCGAGGGCAGGGAGTTCCTGCAGAGCAACGGCGGCCAGGTGCTGAATATTTCTGATGCGGAATCCGCAAAGTGGATAAAGGCTTCTGAGCCTGTTGTGGTCGACTTCAAGAAGGACCTTGTCTCCAAGGGCTACACCGCCAAAGAGGTCGATTCCTGGATAGCCTTTATCAAAGAGCGCATCGACTACTGGAAGGGCCAGGAGAAAGCCCAGAAGATACCTACGCCGTACCAGTATTAAGCAGCAGACCTGACGTTCCAAGAGCAGACCAATCGCACTCCGCCTGCACCAGGGTGGAGTGCGATTTTCACCTGAATACGTCGCGCAGGAGAAAACATGCCATGATGCCGGTTGAGGAGCCGAAGAAAACCCCGAAGACAATCAGTGAAGCAGTTCAGCAGGTCGTGATGGCCAACAGGATACTCGCGAACGAAGGAATCCTCGATGCCCTTGGCCACGTCAGCCTGAGAAGCCCCGAGAATCCCAACTCGTTTTTCCAGGCGCGCTCAATATCGCCCTTCGAGGTTACCGCAGACGACATTCTTGAGATAGACCTCGATGGAAACGTCTTGACAGAAACAAGCCTGAGGCCTTACGGAGAGCGCATCATCCATGGTGCGATCCTCAAGGCACGCCCTGACATGAATGCTGTGTTTCACGGTCATCCCGCCGCGGTCATACCCTTCTCGGTGACCGGCGTTCCTATTCGACCGGTCACGCACGTGGGAAGTTTTCTCTACCAGGGCGTTCCGGTCTACGATGACTACCAGCCTGATTGCGGCATGCTCATCTCCACAAAAGAAGAAGGGGAACGTCTGGCGCAGCATCTGGGTAACTACAGGGCCCACCTGCTGCGCGGCCACGGCTGCGACGTGGTGGGGGAAAGCATCCTGCACGTGGTGGCTTCTGCCATATACCTGCGCGATAATGCAGCGATGCAGTTCCAGGCGCTGCAACTGGGTGCTGACGTGAAATACCTCTCACCCGCAGAGGCAAAGCGAGCCATGGAGATCGCCCTTTTTAACGCCCTTCCCCTGGAGCGCATGTGGAACTACTGGGTGGCCAGAGTCAAGAGGAATATGTCTGATATGCGGTAAGAAGCCGATGGACGATAGACGATCGCCTTCGGCTCGGACGATGGACGCAACGACGTTTATCGCAATGAGGAGGAAGCATGATTGAATGGCAGGATTTGAGAGGCTGGCTCCAGGAAGCAGAAAAGATCGGCGAATTGGCCAGGATCAAGGAAGAGGTTGACTGGGATGAGGAACTCTCTGCCATTACGTATCTGACGGGTAAGAAACTCGGCGGTCCCGCACTCTTTTTTGAAAAGGTGAAGGGCTACGACAAAGACAAACGGGTACTGAGTAACATCCTGGGCAGCAGCTTGAACAGGATCGCCCTCGCTTTGGGACTTCCTCTCAATACACGCGCCCTCGACATGATCCGGATGACGAAAGACATTTACAAGCGAAGGATCCCCCCGCGGGAGATAAGTGACAAAGACGCACCTATCAATGAAAACACGCTTACCGGAGAAGACATAGACGTCACTATGTTCCCTGCGCCCAAAATGTGGCACCATGACGGCGGCAGGTACATCGGAACGGGCGACTCCATCATCACCCGCGATCCTGAAAGCGGCTACATCAACCTCGGGACCTACCGGCAGATGATCATGAACAAGCGGCAGGTCGGCTTTTATGTCTCTCCAGGCAAAGACGCCCTGCTCCACCGTGAGCGCTGCTGGAGTAAAGGCCAGCCCTGCCAGGTTGCGGCCGTATACGGCACAGATCCCCTGCTCTTCATTTGCTCTGCCATGGGGTTTCCTAAGAACATTTCAGAGTACGACGCGATAGGCGGAATCATGGGCAGGCCCTATGAGGTGGTGAAAGGCAAGACGGTTGATCTCCTGATACCCGCCCATGCAGAGATCGTGATCGAAGGCATTGCCTATCCCGATGACCTGCAGTCCGAAGGGCCCTTTGGCGAGTTCCAGGGCTACTACGGCCGCCCCGGTGGACCGACACCCGTCATTGATGTCACCTGTGTGCGCTTCCGCAACCAGCCGATACTTACAGCCGCCTTGATGGCCGATCATCCTTCGTGTGAACAGAACCTCTTCTTCGGCATCGCACGTTCAGCCAAAATATGGGACGATCTGGAAACGGTGGGCGTGCCCGCCATACGCGGCGTCTACTCAGTGCCTGCGGCGGCCGGTGGATTCGGCATGGTCGTCGTCTCCATCGAGCAGCGATATCCCGGCCATGCGGCCCAGGTTGCGGCGCTCGCCGCGCAGTGTTCCGGCTCCGCGTACTATACCAAATGGATCGTGGTGGTCGACGATGATGTAGACCCTACCGACATAGAGCAGGTGATATGGGCCATGTCCACACGCTGTGACCCGGCAAGCGACATCGACATCCTCCGAAATACCTGGTCAACGTACCTCGACCCCACCAAGAACCCGGCCGAGGAGCGGCCCTACGGCTCCAAGACACTCATCAATGCCTGCAAGGAGCACAGGTTCCTGAAGACCTTCTCCAAACGCACCCGCTTGACAAAACCCACCTACGAGAAGGTGCAGCAGAGGTGGAAGAGCTACGGGTTGC
This sequence comes from Syntrophorhabdales bacterium, assembly GCA_035541455.1. Lineage (NCBI taxonomy): Bacteria > Pseudomonadati > Thermodesulfobacteriota > Syntrophorhabdia > Syntrophorhabdales > Syntrophorhabdales bacterium. The sequence continues at coordinate 5,852 of DATKNH010000048.1, read as the reverse complement.
CCTTCGATATACCGGCGATAGACGCGTTCGAGCCGGATCTGTGATTGGGGGGAGAGCGATGAACGCCTTTCTGCGCGCCGTGTTCCGGGTCATTCAATTCATGAAAGTGATCGCAGGCATCGCTCTCACTTTCATTATTCTGCTCACCGTCTGCGACGTGGTGCTCAGGGCGCTCGGGAGGCCCATACTGGGCGTCTACGAGATCGTCGCCATGGCCGGTGGCGTCGTCATTGGTTTTGTCACGCCCTTCACTTCCTGGGTCAGGGGTCATATCTACATGGACTTCGTCCTCGACAAACTCTCGAAGCGCGCCAAGCACGCATTTGAGGTCGCGACGAGATGCGTGGGTGTGGCCCTCTTTCTGATGATAAGCTGGAACGTATTCAAGATAGGCAAGAATCTCTACAGCGTCGATGAGGTAACCCCTACGCTTGAGCTGCCGCTCTACCCTATCGCCTACGGCGTGGGATTCTGCTTTTTTGTGCTCTCGGTGGTGCTCTTCTGCGACATCCTGAAGATCGCCGGGGACAGTTTCGGAGGCGGCCATGAATGAGGTCATTGCCGGATGCGTAGGCCTGGCGGCAGTTCTTGTGCTGTTCCTCACCGGCATCGAACTGGCCTTCTCCATGCTGCTGGTCGGTTTCCTGGGATTCGCCTACCTCGTCTCCTTTGAAGCGGCCATGCACCTTGTAGCGAAAGATCTCTTCGAAGTCTTCGCTTCCTATGGTTACACGGTTTTCCCCATCTTCATCCTGATGGGCCAGGTAGCATTCAACTCCGGCATCGCCAAACGACTCTACGATTCGGCCTACACCTTCATCGGCCACATACCGGGCGGGCTGGCAATGGCAACCGTCGGCGGCGCGACGGCATTTAAGGCCCTCTGCGGCTCGGCCGCAGCCACGGCGGCAACCTTTGCCAGCGTCGCAATACCCGAGATGGATCGCTACCACTACAGCAAGAAGCTGTCCACCGGCATCGTTGCCACGGTCGGGACACTCGGATGCATGATTCCGCCCAGCGTCTTTCTCATCATCTTCGGCATCATCACCGAACAGTCGATTGGTAAGCTTTTCCTCGCCGGCATCATTCCCGGTCTTTTTGTCGCTGCCACCTTCCTGGCCACGATTTATGTATGGGGTAAGAAAAATCCGGCGCTCGCGCCGGCCGGAGAACGGTCGACCTGGAAAAAACGGTTCATGAGCCTCCCTGAAGTCGTGGTGGTGCTGGCAATATTCGTGCTCATGATCGTGGGATTGATGAAGGGATTTTTCACGCCTACCGAGGCCGGAAGCGTGGGCACTGCCGCGGTGGCCCTGCTCGTACTCCTGCGGCGACAGCTCAACTTCAAAGGCTACACCAAGGCCGTGAGCGACTCCATGCGCACCGCGTGCATGATGCTTATGCTGATCGGGGGCTCGGCCGTCCTTGGTCACTTTATTGCCGTAACGAACATCCCTCAGATCATGGCAGACTGGGTGGTGGCGCTGCCCCTCAACCGGAATATCATCATGATCATCATCTGCCTTATCTACATTCTGGGCGGCTCCTTTATAGATGACCTGGCATTCATGATCCTTGCGACACCGATCTTCTTCCCTGCTGTGCTGAAGCTGGGATTCGACCCGATATGGTTCTGCATAATGATCGGCGTTACGCAGATGATCGGCGTGGTCATACCCCCGGTCGCGATTAATGTGTTCATTGTCACCAACATTACGAAGACACCCATGAGCGTGATCTACAGCGGTGTCTATCCGTTCCTGGCCGGCATAGTCGTGTTCGGCGCTCTGCTCTTTCTCTTCCCACAGCTCGCGCTCTTTCTGCCGCACTACTTTATGCCATGATGAACGGCAGTTGTCAGTCATCAGTGATCAGCTGTCCGCAAGAGCTCGTTGAATTCAAAACAAATTGGGGGTGTAGTCATGAAAAAACTGAGTTTGCTTGTGTTAGCGTCGCTGGTGCTGTGCATCGCGTCTCTGCCCTCAGCGCCTCTTTTTGCGCAGACGCCGGTGAAGCTCAAGTTCAGCAACTTCTTTCCTGCAACCCACCAGTACGCCATTCTGGGCCAGCAGTTCTGCGACGAGATAAAGAAGCGCACCAATGGAAAGGTCGAAATCGCGTACTACCCAAGCGGCATTCTCACGACCGCCACGAAAATGTTTGAAGGCGTGGTAAACGGTGTCTCAGACATCGGTCTCTCCCACTGCGAGTACACCAGAGGCCGTTTCCCTGTCACGGAGACGCTCAGCCTGCCACTGGGCTATCCCAGCGGGTACGTCGCCGGTCAGGTAGCAAATGATTTCTACAACCAGTTTCACCAGAAGGAATGGGACGCTGTTCACGTGCTCCTCTTCTATTCAACGGGACCACAGATTATCTCCACGGTGAAGAAGCCGGTAAGAACACTTGAGGACCTGAAGGGCCTGAAGATCAGGGCTACCGGGAGACCTGCCGACGTTTTGAAGGCTCTGGGTGGAACCCCGGTTGGAGTGGAAATGGCAGACATCTACGACGGTCTGCAACGGGGCGTTGTGGATGGACTTCTCACTTCGATGGAAGTTCAGAAAGGCTGGAAGACAGGTGAGATCATCCGGTATGCCACGCTCTCGTACAAGGTGGGCACAGTCTACACGTTCTACATTGTCATGAACAAAAACAAGTGGAATGCGCTTCCCGAAGATGCCAAGAAAATATTCACCGAGACTGCAGCGCAGTGGAAGGACAAGTACGGCGTCGCGTCGAACGACATCGATATAGAAGGCCGTGATTTTCTGTTGAAGAACGGTGGTCAGCTGATACCGCTTTCAGACGAGGAATCGAAGCGGTGGACGACCGCTGCCCACCCCGTCATCGAAAAGCACCTGAAGGAATTGGAGGCTAAGGGAAATAAGAGACCAGACCTGGAAGGCTACCTTAAATTCATAAACGAGCGTGTTCCCGTCTGGACAAAGAAAGAGAAGGAACTAAAGGTAGCATCTCCTTACTAAGAGCAGAGTGAAGCAGGAAAGAGATAAAGAAGGTAGAGGCAAGAGATAAAACAGATAGAGGTTTACCTTTTTCTACTTGTGGCCCAGCTCTTTTGAGATGGACGCCGAGGCTGCGGTCAATTCCTTGATAGCGCGCTGCGTGAACTTTTCATTCACCTGAAACACGGGCATGCAGGCGCCAAGGGCTGCCACAACATTGCCGGAGAAGTCTCGTATGGGCACACCGATGCCCAGTACCCCATCGATTGCCTCTTCCCTCTCGACATAGTAGCCGGACTTCTTTGTCTCATCGAATCTGTGCATCAACTCCCTGACATCGACGACCGTCTTGCTGGTGATCTTCTCCGGAGGGTACGACTGGAGAAGCTTTTTCCTCTGTTCATCCGGCATGTGGGCAACAAGCGTCATCCCCAGCATTCCGTAATACGGCGGTCTTTTCAGCCCTATGTACGAGGAAACCCTGATGATACTTTCCGATTCTCTCTTGTCGATGTAAAGCAGATGCTCGTCTTTTATGATGCCCAGAAGTATCGTTGCCTTGAGGGAATGGGCCAGGGAATCGAGATACGGTGAAGCGACCTTCCGAATGGATAGCGAAGAGTAGACCATCCCCCCCAGCTCCATAAGCTTGAGTCCAAGGCTATACGTCTCCTCTCTCTCGTTATACTTGAAAATCTCGTGCTTCTCGAGGGTCTTCAGAATACGAAAAGCGGTCGTCTTGGACAGACCGGCCCTCTTTGCGATCTGATCGAGGGTGAGCGCTCCCTCGGTATAGGTGTAGAGATTAAGTATCCTGACGGTTTTTTCGAGAACCTTTACGTTATATTTTTGCTCATCCATAGAATCTATACAAACCAACTGGCTTCGACGCCCGGAGGGTCTCTCCCTGTTCCGCTATCATGTGCACAAAGAAATGGGTCGTTTCACGCGTGCCTATTCGGGGCGTTGTTGCCTGATGAATGCTTCGGGCAACACTCTGGGAGCGGACTTTCCCTCTATGAGGAATCTCGGGGCGCGGCTCATATGCATTTTCCGCGCCCCTCTTTCTTTCAAACTTTCTTCGCCTCAGGCGTTACAAATTTGAGCAAGAATGTGAACGTGAGTATGATGTCTGCATTCTTGCTGATCCCGGGCATCTCGTGCGCCAACTCCTTAAGCCTTTTGGCACTCTGCTCTATTGTTGCTATCTCTTTCCTGATTTCGTCCATGGTTATTTACCTCTCAGGTCTTTGAATCGCCGTGCCTTGAGATCGTATCTCGGCAGCGCGCCCTCAGGCTCAAGCGTTACGTTCATCGTCAGGTTAGTTTTCACTTTCGCTCTTTCTTTGACCCGGCCCTTGAGCTCTTCAGCCTTCTCTTTGCCGATGCCTGGCTTGGGCTCGATGCGGAGCGTAAGTTCGTCCATGATCCCCTGTCTCGTGACGACGATTTCAAACTCGACCACTTCAGGGAATTCCTCCCTTATGAACTGTTCTACTGTTTTTGGTGAGAAAAGCACACCGCGGATCTTCCGAAGATCATCGGCTCTTCCCACTACCTCCATGATCTTCCTGGAAGTCCGGCCGCATGCGCAGCCCCCCTTTCCCTTGATGACCATATCGTTGGTGTTGAATCTGACCATCGGAAAGGAATGCCTTCCCAGCGGCGTGATCACGACGACCCCTATCTCGCCTTCCGCCACCTCTTTCGAGAGCGTTTCCCTGTCAAGGATTTCGATCAAAAAGAACGGCTCAATGATATGAAGCCCTTTCTTCTCTTCGCACATGCCAGCCCAGCCGCAGATTTCAGTGCCGCCGATATGGTCGTACACGTGGGCCCCATAGGTCTCTTCCAGCTTGGTGCGCGTCGCCTCCGGGAGGGGCTCTCCTGCGCAGATCATGCGCTCAATGCCCATCGACTTCGGATCGATACCCATCTTGATGGCCTCTTCTGCTATGTTGAGGCCGTAAGTAGGCGTACATCCCATCGCGTTCGCTTTTATCTCGATGATCTTGTTCACGCGTCCCTTGGTGTCCAGCGCTCCACCGGGGACAACCTCGCAGCCCACCTTCTCGCACGCATAATGACATTCCCAGAAAGCAACGTATACGTTGTAGCCGACCGGGAGAAATACCCTGTGGTGAGGCCTGAAACCGGCCATCCAGAGGATGTGGCACCACGATTCCACTCTCCACTGCCAGCTCTCATAGCTCTCCGGCACGTAGACCGGTTTCCCTGTCGTGCCGCTCGTCTGCCGGAAAGAGGAAACATCCTTGATGTCCACACCGAGCAGTGCGCCGTACGGGAAATTCTGGGGCTCTATTTCCTGCTGCGCACGCAACTCATCCTTGTACGTAAAGGGAATCTTCCGGACGTCTTCGATCGTCTTGATGTCACCGACATTGATATCTTTCAGCTTTTCCCTGTACATGGCCGAATGTGTCTTTGCGTACGCCAAATATTCCTTGAAGTACGCAAACTCAATGGCCTGGAGCTGTTCCTGGGGCATTGTCTCCGTGTAAGGATTCCAGTATTTCATGCTTCTAGCCTCCGCATTTCATATTGTAAAACCGTGTTCCTAAATTAACAAACAGATCAGGAATTGTCAACGAAATTCGCATCAGAAACAAAGGTGAGCCGTAACTCAATCTTCCTTTTTGCCTTTGCTCGGGGTTCTTTCGATCTCTTCTCTCCATGCGCTGATCGAGGCTAAAGCATTCTTGATGACGTGTTCTTTCCGCTTCTTGCTGTAGTTGGCCAGGAGGCCGAAATTCACGTTCATCGGTTGAAAATCTTTCCGTGGGGTAGTGACGTACCCGAGCAGCGCGCCCACGGCCGTATCAGGGGGCGGCGGCACGAAAGGCTCACCCCTTAGAAAACTGA
>DATKNH010000047.1 GCA_035541455.1 Syntrophorhabdales bacterium | reverse complement strand
TAATCTCTTCGGCCATGACGAGATAGTATACCACTTCTGCGCAAACGCGCGGAATCTCAAAATCCTAACGTCGAAATCCCAAACAAGTCCAAATATCAAATGCCTCAAACAAAAAACTGTCTTGTTGTTGGCATCGGCTTGCAATTTTGGTCATTCGATGTTGTTTAGGACTTGGATATTTGAATTTAGGATTTGTGTCACACCTGTAGACGAGGCCACGGCGCTGCGCTACAATTTAAGCATGCTGACGCGCGATGAGGAGCGCTACGTTCTTGATACTGCGTATATTCCTGAGCACATTCCCGGGCTCATGGGTCCGGTCTCCAAAGGCGAAGCTTTTTTGAGCGACGACTATCTCAGCTTTGCAAAGGAGAACTGGCTTATCTTTGTCGGCTATCCCCTGTCCGAAGATTGTTCTGAAACTACGTGCGTAGCCGCAGTTGAGAGAGCGCTCGCTGCATTTCGGCCGGAGTACCTCTGGTTTGTAGGGCCTCGGATCCCCTCGGCCATACTGCATGGAAGCACGGAGCAGCAGAGCGACAATTACTACCGGATTGACGTCGATGCCCCGCATCCGGCATCTCTGCTGCGGCAGGCACAGAAAGCGGCATCCGTACTGCGCGTCGAGCGCTCCGGGAACTTCTCGAAAAAGCATGCTGCGCTTATCAAAGAGTTCCTGAAGAGGAAAACAGTGCCGCCGATGATCCGTGAGCTCTACAGGGCAATGCCTGACTACGTTGCCGCCTGCTCCGCTGCGGAAGTATTGGCTGCGTACGATAGTAATGGCGGGCTTTCTGCGCTCTTTGTCGTCGATCTGTCCGCGAAGGTATTTGCCACGTACGTGGTGGGGTGCTACTCGCGAAAGCATTACGTGGCGCACGCATCGGACCTGCTTTTCCTCGAGATGATCGAGTCAGCAAAGCGAGAGAAGAAACAGCATATCAACCTCGGGCTGGGTGTGAATGCTGGAATCAGGAGGTTCAAAGAGAAATGGGGCGGCGCTCCTTTTCTTACGTATCAGTTCTGCGAGAGAAAATATACAAGGGCAAAAGTCAACCCCCTGATACGTCTGCTCGGAGATAAGTTATGATGTGGAAAAGACCGTTACGGATGCTGTGGCGGCTTGAGCGCGACGGTCGCACCTCGTGTCTTGTAGGCTCCGCTCACTTCTTTCGGTACGGTTTCAAGCGACAGCTTACTACAGAAATAAGGAATGCTGACACAATCCTTTTTGAGGGCCCTCTTGATGCCGAGAGCATGAAAAGGGTCGCAGAGTATGGCCTTGATGGGGACGGTACACGTTCGGTCGTAGATGCGATACGTCCTGAAGCAGCTAAGAAGATCAATGACCGTTTAGCTGGTCTCGCTGTGAGTCAGTCTGCCACAGGTCTCGGGCTCATCCGGCAGGTACGGCAGAATTTTCTGGAAACACACGCACGGGGAGCCCGACCCTGGATGGCTTTCTTTGCCACATGGTCTGCGTATGTGAGGACAAAAGGATGGAAGCATTCGATGGACATGGAGGCGTACCAGCTCGCCCGCCGCCTTGGCAAGCAGATCCACTTCCTGGAAACAATCGATGACCAGCTTCGGGCGCTGGATGGTATCCCTTTCGAAGGTATTGTGCAGTACATGAATCAAATAGATCTCTGGGACCAGTATGCCGACCGCTTCGTAAAGTTGTTTCTCCAGGGAAACCTGGGCGAGATGCTTAATTCGCCGCTGCGTTTTCCCACACGGTGTGAGTCGATTCTTGACGATCGGGACCCCGTGCTTTTCGAAAGAATGAAGCCTTTTGCGCAAGAGGGTGGGGCGCTTGCCTTTGTCGGCACCTCGCATGTGCCGGGAATCCTGAAGCGCTTCGAAAGCGAAGGCTACGCGGTTAGGCAGGTCATAGGATGATCACCCAGGCTGAGCGCAGATTCATATGGGAATACGCGTACGTGCCGGAGCATGTACCAGAGTATGTCTCTGCGATTTCAGCGTCGGAGCCGCGCCTGATGGGGGACTTTCTCGTTTATGAAAAAGAAGACGAAATCATCCTGGTGGGATATCCCCTCAAGAATCAGGACAGCGATAAAAAGCTGCAGAAAGTGCTCGATCGGATTACGAGCCGATCAAAATGGCATAGGGTATCGATTACTGCGCCTCATCTTCCCAAAGACATTGCCGGCGTGTTACAAGCACCGGATATGTATTACAGAATAGAGTTGGAGTCCTTGACGGTGTCGCAGAAACTGCGAAACAGCCTGAGGAGAGCGAGCAGAGACGTAGAAGTGATGCAGAGCAAGGCTGTCACGCGCGAGCAGACAACCCTTATAGAACAGTTCGTGAGCAGCCACACCATCGATGAAGGTACGCGGTACATCTTCGAGAGGATACCGGATTATGTTGCGCACTGCGAGTCGGCCCGGGTGCTGGAGGCGCGAAATGCAAAGGGGGACATTATTGCTTTCGACGTGGCAGAATACGGCTCGAAAGAGTACGCCTTTTATCTCTTCAGCTTCCGCTCGCCTGTCGCTCATGTGCCAGGCACTTCCGATCTCCTCCTTTCACGGATCATCAGCGATGCAAGGGCAATGGGCAAGAAGTATGTTAATCTGGGCCTTGGAATCAGTGAAGGTGTGACCTTCTTCAAAACAAAGTGGGGAGCGGTTCCTTTTCTCTCTCATGTAACGTGTGTACGCTCGGCTGAGACCAAGAGCTCAATTCAAACACTACTGGAGAGACTGTAGACAGCCGTGATTGAGGACTTGATAGGGCGATTCCGGAGAAAAAAGAAGCAGAAGCGATTTTCTGCGTGGCAGATTGAACTTACAACCCGCTGTCCCCTCGAATGCCGCATGTGTGTCCGTGTGTGCGCTGTCGACTGGCACTATGAGGAGATGGCACTGGATGATTTCAGAAAGGTATTGCCCTACCTCAATGATGTCGAAACCGTTGTGCTTGAAGGGTGGGGCGAGTCGCTCCTGCACAAGAACCTTGCAGAATGTGTGCGCCTTGTAAAAGCAGAGGGGCCCGAGGTCGGTTTTGTCACCAGCGGTGTGGGTTTGACGCAGCAACGCATCGTTGAACTGATAGGCGCGGGTCTTGATTTTGTGGGTTTCTCGCTCGCAGGAGTTGCGCCTCAGGTCCATAACAGAATCAGGGTCAACTCTGATCTAAATGCTATCTTTCAGGGGATCAGATGGTTCCAGGAGGTGAAGGCCCGGAAGAAGCTGGAAAGACCCAGGATGCACCTGGTATTTCTGATGCTTCAGGATAACCTTTCAGAGTTGGAAGGTTTACCCGCATTGGCTCACGAGTTGGGAGTTAAAGAGATCGTCCTCCTGAATATTATTCAAATAGGGAGCGACTGGCAGGATCAACAGAAGATTTTCAGCTGTACTTCAGGTGAAGCGCGCTACGAAGAAATGTTCGCTCGACTCTCTACCGAAGCTCAAAGGCTCGGAGTGAAGGTTAGAATGCCGTCTTCGGTCGCTACTGACGTGGCGGTATGTGATGAGAATCCGCTAGGTAATCTGTACATCGCCTCTAACGGCGAGGTATCGCCGTGCGTTTATCTTTTTCCGCCCGTAGGTTCGCCTTTCAAGCGCATCTATTGCGGGCAGGAATA
>DATKNH010000046.1 GCA_035541455.1 Syntrophorhabdales bacterium | reverse complement strand
GAACTGGTGCAGCTTTCGGAAAAAAGAATCCGGGGCTGTGTCGCGTGCTTCAAGTGTCACGAAGAGCAGAATCGGCGATGCGGTATAGAAAATGACGCGCTAAATGAGTACATCGAGAAGATCGTGCATGCGCACGGTATCATACTGGGCTCTCCGGTCTATTTCCAAGACGTGACCTCAGAGATGAAGGCGCTGATCGACCGCGTTGGCTTTGTCGGTCTTGCCAATGGGAAGATGTACCGGAACAAAGTCGGAGCTTCGATCGCCTGTTTTCGGCGCTCCGGAGGCATGCATACGGTGGACGCGATGAACCATTTCTTCCTGAGCAATGAGGTGATCGTTGCCGGCCGCGCCCTGGGCGTCGCGAAGGAAAGGGGCGACGTCGAGAAGGACGAGGAAGGGATGCAGGCAGCAAGTACGCTCGGCCAGAAAATGGCATGGCTTCTGAAAAGGCTTCACCCGTAGGCGGCCTCATCTTCATGCGGCGACTGCCGTTACTTTATTTGCTGCACCACGGCAAGGGCTGTCCTCAGGCCACCCTCAATGAATCCCTGAAAATCAGAATAGGCCTCGCCGCAGATATGAAGGCGGTTGCGCGTGTGACGGGCCCGGGAAAGAGGAAACGCCGACAGTTTCCTTATTGCTTCTTCAATCTGCACCCCGGGTTTCCAGAGATGAACACCCGCTTCAAAAGGCTCACGGCTGAAGTCACGGATACCAAAACAGGTAAGCGTGTTGGCTCGGGCTTCACGTTCCCGGCGGCCGGCAACATACGGGGCCAGGCTCAAATACTTACCGTAATAATCACGCAACCGGTTATCTTCGTTCAGCTCCACGTGGGCGTGCGGATCCTCTGTGACAAAGCCTTGCCAGTAGTGCTTGGAAGGAGAATCTCCATAGACCATGACCATGCCTCGTTTCTCGGCTCCTTCTTCTCGATAGTAATAGTGAAGTTCCCGGGTAGGCACGGATGAGGCCCCGGTTTGAGGCAATGTAGATTGGTTCCACCACGGTTCTTTCGTGACAAAGAAACATTTAAAAAGCGGAATGGGAATAACCGAGTCGACTAGGTGGACGATCCCCTCGGGGAAGAACATCGCGAGTTTTCTCAACGGGCTCCGGGGAAGGGCAAGCACCACATGCCGTGCATAGACCGTGACGATGCGCCCTTCCAGCGCTGATAAGGCGAGGCGAAGATAGCCTCCCTCGCGCTCTTCAATGGCCATCAGCTTATGGTTCCTGTAGAGAGGAATCGGTTCGGGCTGAAGAGACGAGAGCTTCTCTGCCAGCTTTGTGATCAAAGCTTCAGTGCCCTCTTTGATTCCCACCATGGTCTCGTTGGGGTGGAGTCCTCGTAACCAAAAAATGATGCACTCGGCTGCGCTTGGATTCTGATGGATCGAATGGTAGAAGGTTCCGCAATTGATGATCTTCGTCAGTGCCCGATGGCTCAGGACAGAGCTCAGGATATTCCAGAAGCCGCCTTTGTACAGCGGTTCCCCGCGGAAGGTTGCTGCAGTTCTGAGTTCATGATAGAAGCTTTCACCCAGTCCCGCCCACCATTCCCAGTGGCGCGGATCCCTGGGGTTGTTGAGATCGCCACCACTGGCCTGCAGCACCCGCAGAATCCCGAGCGTGAGTAGCTCCAAAGCGTTCAGCACGACGCCGGAACCACCTCCCGGAGACCACTGATCATCCTCCTCGAGACTGTATAGCGATTCCGGGTCGGTTGCTGCCATGTAGGGAGGGAAATGGCTTGTTTGAAGGTTCAACTCGTGGATCAGATCCATGAGGAGCGGCTGCGCTCTTTTCTCAAATCGCATAGGGCCGTATTCTGCCAGGAAACCGTCCATCTCGACCGTTTCAATCCGGCCCCCAAGGCGGTTGGAGGACTCGAAGAGCGCCATCCTGTGTGCTGGGCCCTTCTGCTTCCATAGCTGTAGGCACGTGTAGAGCCCGGTAATTCCGCCTCCGATAATTGCCGTATCGACCTTGAGTGTCATTTTTCGTGCCAGCTCCTGTCTCGTATCCATCGCAGAAACGAGCACCTTGAAGCTGCCTGTATCCCAACATAGGCTGGGCGCAGGCTGCCTGTCAAGCCTTGCTGGTCAAGCCGGAGACAGATCACATTAGAGGTCTGCCGCAAAACGAGGCTTTTTTCCGGCGATAGAGAGTATCTCTTCTTTACCTTGCGTGTACGCCGGGCTTGGACCTCTCGTCTTTGAAACATCTTTACAAGAACGAACCTTTCCTGCTAACGTTGTTTGTCAAACTGCTCAGGGAGAACCAGGGCAGAAAAGGCAGCACTCTGGCCGCCCAACTGGGCTCGTGGTGGCGAGAGCAACAAACGACTAGATGTGGGCAAGGTCTGTGGTACATTTTGAACTGGCAATTCTCTCACTGACTGATCTGTCTAAAATGATCCGCAGAGGAGAGATCACGTCGAAACGGCTCATCGAGCTTCACCTTGAACGTATCACGAAGGTGGACGGTCGCGAGGGGCTCAATGCCTACATCACGGTTATGGCCGATGCTGCCCTCAGGCAGGCGAAAGAGCTGGACAAACTTGCCAGGGCAAAACAGTTCAGAGGTCCGCTGCACGGCATGCCAATAGCCGTGAAGGACAATCTCGATACCCAGGGCGTCAGAACAACGGGAGGTACAAAAATTCTGGCTGACTGGCGTCCGCAACGCGACGCGCACGTAATACGAAAGCTGAAAGACGCCGGGGCCATAATTCTTGGCAAGACAAACATGCATGAACTGGCCTTTGGCGTGACGACCAACAACCCTCATTACGGGCCCACGAGAAATCCATACGATCGTTTGAGGATCCCGGGAGGATCGAGCGGCGGCTCTGCCGCTGCCACAGCTGCGGGCCTCTGTGCCGCTTCACTGGGGTCTGATACAGGCGGTTCTGTAAGAATACCTGCGGCCCTCTGCAGCCTGGTCGGGCTCAAACCGTCGTTCGGGAGGGTCGGGAGGGGAGGCCTCATGCATCTTTCCTTCAGTCGGGACGTGATTGGACCTATCACCAGAACCGTTGTCGACTCCGCGCTCATTCTGGAAGCCATTTCCGGACCGGATCCGCGGGACCCGGAAAGTGCGAGTGAGCCGGTGCCCCATTACGCCGCGTTGGCGAAGAAAGGGACGTTAAAAGGCAAAAGATTCGGCGTCCCTGTGAACTATTTTTTCGACGTGATCCATTCGGATACGAGAAGGGTCTTCGATAATGCGGTTCGGGAAATAAAAAAGATGGGAGGAACCGTCAAGGAAGTTCAGGTGAAAAACACTGATCTTCTGAAAGCCCAGATTGCGCAGGTGCTGACGGAATGTATCTTTCTTATCGAGGACTATCTGAAGGCATTTGACGAGCATGCGATCATCGATGAGTACCTGGACCAGTTAGGCCCCGATTTGCAGGCAACACTGGGTAGTCAGAAAGGCTTGCCCGACTCCAAGCCTGTTCCGGGCTACGTCTACGTGAAAACCATGCGGGAGTCGCGTGCGAGAGTGATCGCAGGTTTCGAAGAGGCCATGCGCGGACTGGACGCCTTGCTCGTACCAACCACGGTAATGCCGGCCCCGAAGATTGGTGAGGATGCTGTCGTTGACCTGGAGGGAAAGAAACTTCCCACGATCACCACCTTGACAAGAAATACCAACCCCTTTAACGTCATTAACTATCCTGCTATCACTATACCTGCAGGGTACAGTCAGGCAGGGCTTCCCATAGGGTTGCAAATAGTGGTGCGGCCGTGGGAGGATGAAAAATTACTGGGCATTGCGTACGCGTTTGAGCAGGGCACCAGGGTCAGAAAGCCCCCGGCGCTCTAATCAGACAGCCTACACAACTCTTCAATCAGTCAGCCGACTTTAGTATGGCGGTCACAGCCGGAGCAGTTGTCAGCTTGCCTGATCCCGGAGCGGCGGCCTGTTTATTTCTCCCAGGACAAAGGCGATGTTGAAGGAAAGGGTCTGCCCCAGCTGCCTGAACCGTTCTGTCCATTGTCCCGCATACTGGTCGCCCGACCCGGCCTTTGTAAGCATCTCTACATAGACGGTTCTTGCCATCTCGAAGTACATGTTTTGAATACGCCAGAGATTCACTGCCAGAGGCAGCGACGGCACCTGTTCCATAAGTCTGTGCACCTTCGAGAGCAAAGGAAGATCTGAAGGCGTCTGATGCAATGCCTGCATCACTCCTTCAAGCTTGCGCCTCAACGTGAACTCGAGGTCAATCTGATCCAGTGTAAGGTGCCATCTGGCAACTTCGTTCACAAGTTTGCCAATCTTTTCGAAGTCTATCTCTTCGGCTTCAAGCATGCGTTTGATCTCGACGTTGAGGATGAACTCTGCCGCGCTGAGAAACGTCTTTGGTACGGGCATTCCCGCCTCCTGCAAGAAGAGCATCAAGAGCTGGTTATTCTCATACATAAGCCGATAGGTATGCTCAAATCCTGCCTGGGTCTCGCTCATGACGTGGTTCAGTATCTTCCGCTGCTCATCCCTGAAGAGCTGGAGTAGCGAGTACGCTTGCATACCGGCTTGGCGGTCCATAATCCGCACGGTATCGGCGATCGCTCCTTTTTCGAAGGCTGTCATTATCTCCTGTTTCATGGACTGATAGGCGTCACTCTCTAAGGACGCGTCAACTCCGCCGCTGAAGATATGACCGCCCAGGTGGAGCACCGAGAAACTGGCAACGTCCGATTCCAGGGTTACCGTCGACGTCACGCTGATCTGTCCTACGGCAAGCCTTGCTTCACCGGCTTGCATTTTCTGGTAATCCGCCCTTTTGACCTCGTAGCAGTAAATCTGTGCCGGATCATCATAATCCTCGATAAGCGAGCTGATCGCATAATGGGCAGCTACCTTTTCAAGGCCTACCATTGAAGGCTTTACAAACCTCTGGTAGATCTGCGCTCCGTCACGCACTTCGACGAGATTGCTTTTTGCGGCTGCGAGCCTGTCCCTGAAGCCATCCTCAAGATTCACCTTGAACACTTCTTGAGCAAGCTGCATCGCCCTTGCTGCATACTGTATTACCTGAATCGATTCAATTCCCGAGAGTTCATCAAAGAACCAACCGCAGCTGGTGTACATCAGCATGAGGTGTCGCTGCATCTCCATGAGTTTCAGGACTGCGCTCTTCTCTGTCCCTGCCGGTTTCCTCGGGGCATGCCTCTCTAAGAATCTATCTATGCTCTCTTCGGACCGGTTGAGGATCACTTCTATATAGGCATCTCTGGCCTCCCACGGGTTCTTCAGGTACTCCCGGGACTCTGCCTCAAAAGGATCGACCAGCTGATCCCTCAGCCAGTCAAGTGCTTCACGCAATGGAGCCCTCCATCCCTGGTTCCAGCCTGGATGGCTACCGGAGCTGCATCCGCAGTCTGCTCTCCATCGTTCTATGCCGTGAGCGCAGCTCCAGGAAGTCTTCTCCACTATCTGAACCTCGTACGCGGCAGGATACTTTTCGAGATATGCTCCGTAGTTCGTGAGCTTTGCGATGCCTTGCGCCTCTATCTGATGGAGGGCGAAAGCAAGAGCCATATCTGCGAACTTGTGATGATGGCCATAGGTTTCTCCATCCGTAGCGACGTGGAGCACCTGAGGCCATTCCCTCTGATCGGAAAACCCAGCGGTCAGTCGGTCGACAAAATCTTCCCCGCGATTCAGCAAGTCTTCAAATGCCACCGCCTTCGCTATCGGACCGTCGTAGAAGAACAAGGTGATACTGCGGCCCGAGGGCAATTTACAGAGATATGGCCTTGTCGGATCCACCCGACCCCCACCGACATCCTCCCATACTCTTGCTTTAAGCTTCCTGATCTTGCCCGCCTGATGCGGGGCGAGAATGGTGAACTTGATCCCGCATGCGGCCATGATCTCAAGCGTCTCCGTGTCGACCGCGGTTTCTGGAAGCCACATGCCCTCGGGATTGCGCTTAAATCTATATGTGAAGTCTCTTACCCCCCACTTGATCTGGGTGCGCTTGTCGCGCCTGTTGGCGAGAGGCATAATGAGATGGCTGTACACTTGCGCAATCGCGTTGCCGTGCCCTGAATGAGTTTCGGTGCTTTCACGGTCAGCCTCGAGGATCGCCTGGTATGCCTCCGGGGACCCTGTCTCCATCCATGAGAGGAGCGTGGGGCCAAAATTAAAGCTCATCCTGGCGTAGTTGCCTACGATGTCAAGGATCCGATTCTCTTTATCGAGGATCCGCGACGCACTATTGGGTGCATAGCATTCTGCGGTGATTCTTTGATTCCAGTCATGATACGGACGGGCCGAATCCTGAACTTCTATGGCCTCAAGCCAGGGATTCTCTCTCGGTGGTTGATAGAAGTGTCCGTGAATGCAGATAAAGCGCTCCACAGTGTCTCCTACGTCGTTGCTGCCCGGCACAGAACAACACCGTGCGGATTGAGTGGCGCTTCTTCCATCCCGCTCTGCAGCAGGGCGTCCCGATCCGCCACTGATTGAAACACAGATTGCGTAATGAGCCTGGTCTGGTGTCCGGGCAACGCTTCGGATAGTAGCGCATTATCCAAAGGCATTACCTCATACGAGGCTCGAGCATGCTTACCCTGTTTGCTTCGGTGTCGAGAGTGCTTTCTAAGTAGAACCTAATCTATGAATCTTTATTGTCAAGAGACGCGGGGATCGTCTGATCGAAAAGCGCCTCCTCCTTCTCCACCGAGAAGTCGCGCCACCCACCTTGCGGAGCGACCGCGTCTGTCCTAGTGTACTCGTATGCGCTGTGGAAGAAAAGGTGGCCGCGTCGCCGTGGAAGGGCGTGTTTTCCTGATTTTGGCTGTCCTTCTTGCCGGCTGAGCAGGTTCTGTGAATGATGCCGTGTATCGATTCGTAGGAAGGGAGGGCTATGACGCGGCAACTGACGAGCGGTCATTGGGACAACAAGAGGATGACGCGAGGATCTCAGGGCAAATCAAAGGGGAACTTCTGGTGTCCGGTGTAGAAGGGACTGGTACAATGGGCGTCTTCTGCCGCAATGGTATTGTGGTGCTCGCGGGAGTTGTCGAGCATGGTTCAAAAGCCGGCGGCGAAGCGGTGAGCATTGCGCGTCAGATTCAGGGGGTGAGGAAGGTGGAAACCTATTTCCTTCCGAGTCAGTCCCTGATGCGCGATTTCCTCATCAAGGTGGAGCTTTACTTTGAGATGGCGCTCGATTCAGACCTCAAGGTAGACCAGATGGACATGGCCGTGATTGATGGGCATGTGGTACTGATCGGCGTCGTCAGTTCGCGCTCAAAAGCCGAAAGGATCATCGCAATAGCCTGCGCTACACGCGGCGTAAAGGCTGTGAAATCGTTCATCCAGGTGGCCCGGTGAGATACTCCGCGGCGAGCTGTCTTCTTCTCGTGGGAGACGCTAAACCATAGACCACTTCGCTTCAGTCCAGCCATTGTCGCACGAGAACTTCGAAATTGGCTCAACCGGTCCAGCGTTCACAATGATTCGGTTTGCCCGAGGGGAAACACTCGCGGCCTTCCTTGACTCTCCTGCATGGAGGGATTATGTTCGCGGTATGGATACAGATGATGTAGATCTCCTGCCGCTCAAAGAAGTCAGAAGGCTCTTGAGCATCTCCAATGTCACCCTGTGGAAATGGGCAAAACAGGGAAAGATTTCGCTGGTAAAGCTGTCAGCACGAAAAGTCTACATGAGACGCGGAGAGCTGAAGAGATTTATCCACGATAGAGAAATCGGGCAGATTCCCGAAGTGGCGAGCAAGATGCGCGCGTGAGAGATTAGCACGAGCAACACGGGAGTCCGTTGAAGTTTTTATGGATGTTACTGCCGTCACGCGCTCGCACGAACACCGCAGGCATCATCACGCGAGAATTCATTCTTCTTTCACCCGTGCCGCCTTTCCATGCTGGTCGGCTCAAGCTGCAATCCAAGGCGACGGACAAGTAACCGATGCTAACCAATTCCTGATGCGGCCTCTGCGTTGTGTACGGGATATGTCGCAAAACTTTACGATTCTCAATTAATCAACCTTAATCAAACTTTCTTTATGTTAATGCTAATCTGATTTAGTTCACGTAGTACCGTGCCGGAACACTTTACAATGCGCTATGTGATCAATCCTCCCTCAAAACCTGATGTAGTGCGACGGTTCTTCTAAAGAGGCAGTATAATCGACACCATACGTGATATCTCCGCCATGCATTGCCATCCTGGCATATGCTATGCACCGGACGTTAGTGGGGACGGGACAAGAAAAGGAGGGTTATAAATGAAAAAGCTCATCGGATTGGCGGCCCTGGTACTTGCCTTGATGCTGGTGGGAACACCGGCGATGGCTACTTTTGAACTGGTCTTATCGGAGGACGCGGGGGCGCAGACAGTAGTGGCAAGTGGAGCAGACTTCAACAACCTCAGCTTTTCGGGGATTTTCGGGGACTTCACCGTAAGTATTTTCGGTGCGACTGCCCAGAATGCTGCCGGGGGAAGTAACATGTTGAGTTCGGTCACCACGGTGTCGGAAAATGTCACTGCCAGTCACACGCTACACATGTTTGTAGCTGAACAGGACTACACCCTTCCCACCTCTGCATCAAACCAACTGCAAATCTTCAGCGGAATGGGCGGCACCTATGGAAATGAACCCGGCATCAGTCAGGCGGTCACTTTTCGAATGTGGGCCGATAGCGCCAATGGTTTGCTCACGATCCCCGGAACCTTTTCGAACGGTAACCAGCCCGCCACTCCGGCATTTTCCCCTCACGCGAATTTTAACAGCGGAAACGGGATGGACGTCTCGGGACTATTCACGAGGGGTGCAGGAGCCTACTCCCTGACATCGAGGACAGATGTCACCATGAGTGGCGGCGGCGACATGAACTATGCCACGCACATTTTTGTTCAAGCCGTTCCCGAGCCGAGCGTGCTGCTTCTTCTGGGAGCAGGCTTGCTCGGACTTGGCGCGGCTGCAAGGAGAACGTCCTTCAGAAGCAAAAAGTAGAGGCGCGTCATGATAACGCAAAAGGGTAAAATAACAGCCTTGGGTTTGCTTCTCCTTATCTTCATGTCCGCCCAGGCTGCCTATGGCATGGGCGGCAGCGGTCATGGAGGCGGATGGTGGATGGGTGCACCATCTGCTTCCTCTGGAGAGGCCTCGACACGAAACTCGGCTGACCAAGCCCGCTCCTCCAGCTCGGCTGACCAAGCCCGCTCCTCGGGTGTCACCAACGGGTTCTCGCAAAGCCCTGGAAGTGCGGGGTGCGGAGCTACCGCGATGAACGACCCGGTTACCATCGCCACCGTGCCGGAGCCGGTTGTCGGGCTGCTCCTCGGTCTCGGGGTGCTTGGGCTGGCGATAAAAGTTCGGAGAGCGAGAAACTAATCACCTTTCACGAAACAAGGGGCAGAGCCTGCTGAGCTCTGCCCCTTGTCTTTTTGCATCTCAATGAAGAAGCTGAAAAGTGCAGTGGACAATCGTTCAGCCGAAGCCCGTTTGATTTACGCGTAACGAGACGACCCTGCAGCGCTTGAAGAAAGGCATTCCGCTCGAACGCAGGTGGGCCATCTAATCCAACGGTAAAGTTGACAGAGTGTATCCTCGTGATTATCAAAAGAGCATGGGGCGGACGATTGCGTCGCGCCCTACCTGAGCCGGCACGAGTTTATTTCGACTCGCGGGTTGGTTATGCCGCATCTTCAGTGGAGCTGAAGCCTCATGTACGAGCGTTTTTACGGCTTCTCAGGAGAACCCTTTAATTCCGGACCAGACCTCAGATTTCTCTACCTGACGCCGAGTCACGCTGAAGCATACCGCGGTATGCTCTCGGGAATAAAGGAGCGGAAGAGTCTCACAGTCATAACCGGAGATCCGGGAGTAGGAAAAACAGTGCTCATCCGCGCATTGCTCGCACAATTGGATCAGAAAGTAAGGACGGCCTTGATTGTCTTCACGCTCCTGGAGTTTAGCGACCTCCTGAAGAGTATTTGTCGCGACCTCGGGATTTTGACAGGGGGGCAGGACACGTCGGTTCTTCTGGAAATGTTTTACCGGTACCTCTTCGAGACGCCTCAGGATGAAACCGTGGCCATCATTATAGACGAGGCACAGGGTCTGGACGTGAGTGTCCTCAACGACCTCGTGAGTCTGTGGGCCACTGATAACCCGTACCTGCAGCTCCAAGCCGTACTTATCGGACAACCTGGGCTTGAGACAAAGCTCGATGCTCAGGAGTTGAAGAGCCTCCGCGACATGATTGCTTTCCGGTACCATGTTAGACCCCTCACCCGGCAAGAATCGAGCGCCTATATAGACCACCGTTTAAGGATAGTGGGCAGTTCCAGCTTAGAGGTATTCAAGCCAGAGGCGGTCGACCGGATTTGCGATTGTGCCGCCGGCAATCCCCGAACGATCAACACAGTCTGCGAAGGAGCTCTTCTTGTCGGCTACGGCATGTACAGGCGGAAAATTGATACCAGGATCGTCAACGAGGCCATTGAGGATTTGAGACTTTCCCAGCCCAGGGAAGCGAAAAGACCCCTCCCGGAACCCCTCCCGGCTGAAGAACCACGTCCTGAAGAACTCGCATCTGAACCGGTCCCCGCACGAAGGCTCTGGGAAAGACCCATATACCAGCTTCTACACCAGCTTCTGGAATGGGTGCGATCCCTGAAGCCTGTGTCGCTGCCCGAACCTATCCTGACCGCAGAACCCGTGCCGGAACCGCTGACCGCAGAACCCGTGCCGGAACCGCTCCCGGCTGAAGAACCACGTCCTGAAGAACTCGCATCTGAACCGGTCCCTGCACGAAGGCTCTGGGGAAGACCTGTATACCAGCTGGCGGCCGGTTCAGCACTTGTCATGGCAGGTCTGATACTCCTTGTCGTTTCGACCCTGCAACATGTCCCACCCAAAGAAACCAGTGAGAGTGGGGTACGAACCGTTATCGCCGAAAAAGGATCCGCCTTGTCTATGCCGGCCGAGCAGAACAAGAGGCCCGCGCCGGTGCCGAGCATTTCGGTCAAGAGACAAGTGCCTCGACGCCAAGTAGTCCATGAGCAGAGAAAACCACCTCGGACCCTCGCCTACGAGCGGAAGCAACCGCCTCAACCATTGCTCCATAATCAGGAGCAGCCGTCTCAGGCCCATGTCCACGACCAGGAGAAGCCTTATCAGCCGGTCGCCCCTTACCGGCCACATCCTGCAGATCAGGATGCCCTGTCGCTGAAGCAAGATGCAGCGTGGGCTGTACTGGGGCGTTAGACACCGACGGGCCTGAGGTCATTCAAGGAGTTCGGCTCTTGCACTTCGAAAATGCCTTCATGAGCCCGATTGGGTCGCACCACAGGACTCAACCTATGCATTCACTGTGCGCCTCTGTCAGCATTGCTGAAGATAGAAATTGTGCTTGGGGTCTAGGAACGAGCTGGGATTAGTTTCGCATTCACGACGCGATTTCTTCAGCTCACCTCAGGAACGTACTTGTACGGATAGTCTGGCTCCCGGTATTTCTTGTCTGCTTGCCGCTTCGGCAGTTTCACTTTTTCGTGAGGCGTTTTCTTATAAGGAATCTTGCTGAGAAGGTGCGAGATGATGTTTAATCGCGCGCGTTTCTTATCATCGGATTTTGCAACAAACCACGGCGCCCAGGCAGTATCCGTCGCTTTAAACATGTCGTCGCGCGCCCGGGAGTAATCGTACCAGCGGTTGTAGGACTCGATATCCATGGGCGAGAGCTTCCAAATCTTGCGCCCATCATTGATCCGCCCTTCAAGGCGGCGGGTCTGCTCTTCGGGGCTGACCTCGAGCCAGTACTTGAGCAGGATGATCCCTGACTCGACCATCGCCTTTTCGACGAGCGGCACCAACTGAAGGAACTTCTTCGACTGCTCCTCGGTACAGAATCTCATCACCCGCTCCACACCAGCACGGTTGTACCAGCTGCGGTCGAAGATGACCACTTCGCCGGCACCCGGGAAATGCGCCATGTACCGTTGAACGTACATCTGGCTTTTCTCCCGCTCAGTCGGCGCCGTCAACGCCACCACGCGAAAGACGCGCGGGCTCACCCGCTCGGTGATTGCCTTGATCACCCCGCCTTTCCCAGCGCCGTCCCGCCCTTCGAAGACGATAATGACCTTGAGCCCCTTCGCTTTGACCCACTCCTGCAGTTTGACCAACTCCACATGCAGCTTGGCGAGTTTTTTCAGGTACTCCTTGTTCTTCAGTTTGTTGTCGCTTTCTTTTGCTTTCGCGCTATTCTTACGCATCGTTTTACTCCTCCGTATAGTATCTCTAAAACGTATATAGTATCAGGTCATTTTCCGCACGGTACCACGTGAAACATTGACAGTCAAGGAGAAACACGAACACGAACGCTTCAGAATAACAAATAATCCAAAGGGCCCGAGTCTATTTTTACGTCCGAAGGTTGGGCTCTACGGTGCGGCTGCAGACCTTTCCTGGGGTACGGCCCTACGCAAGAAAGAAAGCACGACCTCGTTGAACGCTCCCGGCTCTTCAATCTGGCAGGCGTGCCCCGTAGGAAGCACAACCAGCTCAGAGCCTGCTATTCGCTGCTGCATTACTTTGCCTGCTTCCGGTCCGGACCAGCGATCATGCTCGCCTACTATGATCAACGCAGGGCACACTATCTTCGAGAAATCAACGGGGCGTCCCCTTCGACCCATGGATTCAAGCACCTTTCTGTACCCTGCGGCGCTGGATATCGCCAAAGCTTCCTCATATTTCTTGATCATATCCGTATGCTTCTCGGCAAAGCCTGCAGAAAACGTAGTGGAGGAATCGACGTGAATTCTTTCTTTGATGATTCCTGTCATGCCTTCTTTTTCAAGGATAGCCATTTGCGCGTTGCGCCGCTCCTCCCAAACCGTGCGATCGCCGAGTCCCACTGCTGCACCCGCAACCCCTGCCAGTACGAGGGCATTGACCATCTCAGGGTGTTCGGTGGCAAGCATTGCCGCGATCATGCCTCCGAGGGAATAGCCTAGCACAGAGGCTCGCCTCACGCCGAGCTCGTTAATCAGCGCATAGAGATCATCGGCCCAGACACCGCTGGTGTAATCGCCTTCGGCCACTTCCGTGAGGCCGTGCCCGCGCATGTCGTAGGTGAGCACATTATACTCTTTGGAGAAGACAGGGACCTGGTTATACCAGATGGCGAGATTATCCCCCGCTCCATGAATAAGGATAAGCCAATCACCACCGCCATTGATTTCGTAATTGATATATATATCGTTTGCCCTGATTTTCATGTTTTTTCACCTTCTAACGATTTTCTTTCAGCTTGTTCAGTGCTGAAAAGGTGGCCGAAGAGTCGCTCGGTTTCGTGCCGGTATTGGATATCTGATCTTACAGGTTTCGGGAATTGATCCTTCCACTCGTAAGGCTTTGTCGCATCAATGATAGCGCGTGAGTTAAAGAAGCGGCGCGCAGCCCTGTCCTCGGGCGAGAGGCGCGGATCAAGGGCCCAGCTAGTCGCGCGCGGCACAATGTCTATCGACGTAGCAGGGTCGCTTCGCGTCAGTACTGCCCACATGACATCATTCAGATCACTTACGTCGATGTCGTCATCAACAACAATTACTATCTTTCCGCCGATATTTGCGACTGTTGTGGTGTACGCTGCATGGCCGACCTGCCGTGAATGGCCGAAATACTGCTGATCGATCCCGACCACGACAAGAAAGCGGCAGCCGCCTACTCCGAAGCACCAGGCGCTGCTAATGCCGCGTATACCCTGTCTTCTAAGCTGCTGCAGGAGAATCGCCGATTGGAGGTATTGCCTCGCCTTGTCCGCATCGTACGGCGGCTTCATGGGCGGCATGCCCAGCAGAACAGGATCGTTCCTGTGGTAGACTGCTTCGACGTCGACAAAAGGTTCGTCCTGAGCGCCGGATGCATAGTAGCCGGTAAATTCCCCAAACGGCCCCTCATACTTCGCCCGGCCCGGATAGGAGAAACCTTCTATCGCAATCTCGGCCCTCGCCGGGATGGGAAGACCCGTCACCGGGCCCTTGATTACTTCCAGCGGTTCACCACGCCACCCACCGATCCAGTCGAATTCGCATGTGCCGTAGGGCAGCTCCGCCATGCCTCCGGTGAACAGGAGCGGATCGCTTCCAAAAACCATGGCTACAGGACACGGCTCCCCACGGCCATAGAATTTGTCCCGGTGGGCTCTGCCGTGATGCCCGGGCAACGAGTAGAACCCCACGCTTTTCCTGTCGTGGAGCTGACTCCGGTACGGTGCGACATTGACGGAGCCTGAGTCAGGATCGCGTGTTATCACAAGGCAACCTGTGCCTATGTATGGTCCGCCATCGTCCTTATGCCATTTGGGCACAGGAAATTTCATGAGATCGACTTTGCTTCCTGTGGCAACATTTTCAAGAAGCGGCCCTCCGTCGACGTATTTCGGAGGAAGCAACTGCAGTTTGTCGATGCGATCGCTGAAATGCTCGAGGAGCTTCAGACGGTCTTTCTCTTCCGGAAAGCCAAAGGTAAACGCGATCATACGCGTGGTTCCGAAGGGGTTTAACAGTATTGAGTATCCCTGCTCATACCCAGAAAAACCTGAGAGCATCAGTGCAGGTCCCTGATCAGTCGAGGCGGAGAGCTCAGCTATGCGGCCCACATCCTCCTCGAGACGGACACCGCTCACTCTCTTCAGTTCACCCATCTCTTCGACGCGTGCAAGCCATTCCCGCAAGTCGTTATACTGCACGTTCATTCAATCCCTCCATCAGGCGCTGTCGACAAGACGCCTACATAGGTTATCAGCGGTGCCGTTAAAGTCAAGTGGCATTGTGCAATCACGAGCGCAGCCCGGGTGCACGCGCACCTTTGGCTCTACGACCACAGCCTTGCATCTCTGATTTCAACGATGGTACGCTTGGTCAATGGCTGTTTTGAAAAAAGAAAAGTTTTTCTACGGTAACATAATAACGGCCGCAGGTTTCATCATCTGGTTTGTGGGCTGGGGTGCATTTACGCCATCCTTCAGCGTATTCCTGAAGCCGCTCATTGCAGAGTTCGGCTGGTCCCGGGCCGATGCCTCGCTTGCCTACTCCTTATCATTCCTTTCGCAAGCAGCCTTTGCCGTGGCGATGGGCTGGTTAACGGATAAGCTGGGACCGCGTCTGGTGATTGCAGGTCTGGGCTCAGGCCTGGGCATCTGCTACCTGATGCTCTCCCGCGTGACAGCGCTATGGCAGTTTCAAGCGGTTTATGCGCTTGTCGGCGGCATAGGCATGAGCACGCTTACTGTGCCAGTGATGGTCACGATATCGCGCTGGTATGTGAAAAGAAGGGGAACAATGATGGGTATCGTCCAGGCAGGCGGAGGATTCGGTGGCCTTCTCTTCCCTCCGCTCGCAGGACACCTGATCCTCGGGTTCGGCTGGCGTTATGGCTATTTGATCTACGGCATCATCAATCTTGTGGCAATAGTCGGTGCGGGGCTTCTCTTCGTGCGTGACCCCAACGTCATGGGGCAACACCCCGACGGTTCGGCTGTGACAGCTCATTCCAGCACAGAAGAAGGCAAGTCGGATGAAGTCACCGGTCTCTCCATGCGGTCAGCATTTGTGAGCCCACAATTCTGGATCATTTTTGGTTGCTATGCGGTTTTCGGATTTTGCAGATCGACCTTCGCGTCGCACACGCCGGCACACGTGCAGGATCTCGGTTTCTCACTGATGGATGGCGCGACAGTCCTGGCGGTCATCTGGGGAGCCAGTTCTTTCGGCAGACTAGGCATGGGCCGGCTCATCGATTATGTGGGGAATCGTAAAACCTTCATTGCGAGCTTTGTCATGACGACCGGAGCACTGCTGATTGCGCTGTGGGCAAAGGATCTGTGGATGCTCTACGCTTACGCGCTTATCTTCGGTCTGGCCTGGGGCAACCAGGCAGTGCTCCGGTTCTCGGTGGCGTCCGAAGCATTTGGACTGGCGTCGCTTGGCCTGATTGTCGGCGTCCTTGGGGTTGCAGAGTCGGGCTCGGCAACCGTAGGCGCGTATATAGCAGGCTACATATTCGATCGCATGGGCCACTACGATCTGATCTTCTGGATCGGCGTAGTCGTGTCAGCCGCGGGTGCGCTGCTGGCGGCACTGCTCAAACCCGCACTGAAAAGCAGATAACACCAAGTTACCTTCATTCATACAGCTTTCGGGTGCCCGCTTCCGGGTGTTATTTTTGAATGCAACTTGGTATAAGCACTAAGGAGGGACGGAGGAACTGTAAGAGCAAGAGTTCAGCAAGAGCGATGAAGTTTACGTGGTTCTGCGCAAGGGCGGAATGGGAGGTTTGGCGACCATTTCCTCAATCTTTTTTTCGGTCAGCTTGAATCGTGAATCGTATAGTTTCGGATCTCTGACTTCCGGGCCTTCGGTGCTTCGCCAGTTAAAATTGCAGCGCGGGCATCGAAAGATCTCCCAGGCTTTATCGTCAGCTTCGAACACTTTGTAAGCTTCCACAAACTCACATCTCGGGCAGATCATGTAGATCATTTCCTCCTTTTCAGGATCTCTTCCATCCAGAAGGCGGTCTCAGGTGGTATGTCTACGACCGATCCATCGGCAAGGGGAATGTCCGGGGGTACCGGCTTCGTCGCGTCAATAATCGTTTTTGTGGTTATGCCGCGTAAAAGATGGGCGGGATCGACGGTTGAACCCGGCGCATTAGGGATCAGCACCAGGTCCCTCTCAGGCCGGAAGCGGACAGAGATTGCCCACATCACCTGCTGCAGGTCAAAAGGGTCGATGTCATCATCCACCACGATGATGAATTTTGGATAGGTTATCCCATGGGGTGTGGTGAGAAGACGCAGCGCCAGCGTTTTCGCGAAACCCCCAAAGCGCATCTTTGATGAGATGATCGTGACATACCCGTGAGTGTACATGGCATTGATGGCCTGAAGCTCCGGGAACTCTGTTTCCATCTGTTTGAAAGGGGCCACGCTGGTGCTCATAGCCATCATGTAATCCATCTCGTTCCAGGGAAGGCCGCTGTAAAGGTTTTCAAAGATGATGGGGTCGCGGCGCCGCGAGATGAGATCCACCTGTACCTCGGCCTGGATCATGCTGGAAGAGTAATAGCCCGTGTACTCTGCAAAGGGCCCTTCCACAAAACGTTTGCGGGGGATAATCTCTCCTTCGATCACAAGTTCTGCGCCGGCAGGCAGATCAAGATTCCCCTTCTCTGACGCGATAACTACAGCTGCCTCACCCCTGATCGCGCCTATCATTGAATACTCATCCTGATGGTAATGGAGCGGTGTGGAAGCCACCAGGCTTGTAACGGGCTCGTTCGAGACTGCGATCGCCACCCTGAGCGGCACATTGAGCTCCTCTGCCTTACGCAAGTGAACGGCAATATCATGCTGCGCTGCAGCCTGAATGCCTATACGGTCGTGGTCCTTAATCTGCATCCTGTACATGCCAAGGTTCTGGTCTTCTCCTGTTTCCGGGTCTCGCGTGACCACGCATGCCTTTGACAGGTAAAAGCCGCCGTCCAGAGGGTTCACCCGGAAGAGGGGGAGTTCCTTATACAGATTGAGGTTCTTCTCTATCATCACCTCCTTGAAAGGTGCATCGGTGACGCGCTTGGGTGGAATCGGGTAGCGGTCCCAGCGCTCGACCAGTTCAGCGAATTGGGCTCTGAGGCCCGTCTGTTTGGGTAGATCGAGCATAAGCGCATGGTTCTGGAATGAACCGTGAACATTCATTGCCACCTGCTTGTTCGAGTATCCTTCTATCTTCTCGAAGAGCAGAACCGGACCTTCAGCAATCTTTGCAGCTGCGCAGGAGGCAGCGCGTATGTCGGGCTCAAGCTTGATGTTCTCCTGAATCCTGACGAGCTGACCCTCGGCCTCACACTTTTCAAGAAAGGCTCTGAGAGAGTTAAAGGGCATATACTTCTCCTTGTGTCTTTCAGACTTCTACACTATAGCACTTCGAGCTGTCAATACTCAGGAGCGATGCGAAGCTTTGTCTGCCGCGAGGAGCGCTGCGCCGTACGCAGCAGTAATCTGCGGTTCTTCGGGAACAAGGAGCGTGACGCCCAGTGCAGCCTCGATTGCTCTTACCAATCCAATATCCTTTGCCCCTCCGCCCGTGACGGCACAAGTACCGACTGTTCCTGTGCGCTCCACAAGGTTGACGATCTTCGACGCCATCGCGTTGTGGATACCGGCCAGGATATCTTCGACAAGGGCGCCCTCTGCTATGCGAGAGACAGCCTCGGCTTCAGCAAAGACCGCGCAGCCCGTGGTGAATTCCACCGGTTTTTTGGATTGGAGGGAAAGACGCCCGATATCACTGATTTCAACGTGGAGCAGGCGAGAGATGACTTGCAGGAATTTCCCGCTTCCCGCAGCGCATTTCTCATTGAGTATGAAATTGGTAACTCTGCCCCCTTCGCCGATCTTGATTACCTTACTGAACTGCCCGCCTATGTCGATAGCAGTCTGCGCTCCGGGAAATAGAGAATAGATAGCCCTGGCCTGACAGGAGATGTCGGTTATGCTCGCGTTTGCAGATTCGATCGTGGCCGAGCCATAACCTGTTGCGACGATGAAGGCCAGATCGAAAGGCTGAAGGCCGACTTTACCCGCTGCTTCCTCCACGATTCTCAGCGCTGTTTCGCGGTAATTTCCCCCGGATGGGGCGACAGTGAATGCCCTGATCTGGCCGTCAGAGCACACCACAGCTTTGGAGAAGGCGGAACCTATGTCGATGCCTAGCGTATTCACGTCAAATCCGAAATCCTAATATCTAAATCCTAAACAATATTGAATATCAAATGTTCGAGAATAAAACGTCGGGGCAACTACGTTTGAGATTTTGGTGATTAGAGATTGTTCAGGATTTAGATATTAGATATTGCAATGTAGTCTGGGCCGTCAGGTAAAGAACTTTGCTTCCTGCAGGTCCGTGCCTCTGCGTACCAGAGGGGCCCCGCTCGAAGCTGCCTTTTCGGCCATCTCTTTTCCAATCAGCGCTGCTCCCAACGCTCCGGTGAGCAGAGGCTCTGGTGGCACCAGAACGCGGCATCCGAATTTTGATTCCAGGGCTTTCACAAGCCCTATGTTCTTTGCCCCACCGCCCGTGATTGCCAGATCCGGTTCCACTTTCAGCTTGTTGACCAGTGCGTATATTCTCGTGGCAATTGCTTCATGCACCCCTGCAACGAGATTCTCAACAGGCTCACCATTTGCCAGCTGAGAGACAACCTCCTGCTCTGCAAAAACAGTGCAGGTGTTGCTGATTGTCGCGGGTCGTGAGGCTGAAAGGGAAACTTCACCAAGCCTCTCCAGCGGCACGCCCAGGGCATCAGCGATGACCTCGAGGAAGCGTCCTGTGCCGGCCGCGCACTTGTCATTCATGACAAAGGCGGTAACCTTGCCGTTCTTCACCTTGATGCCTTTGCTGTCCTGACCGCCTATGTCCACGATTGTCGTCGCAGTAGGCAAGAGGCTCACCAGTCCTTTTGCGTGACAGGTTATCTCGGTTACCTGCTTGTCTGCAAAGGGGACGTTGATCCGGCCATAACCCGTGGCGATGATGTAGTTCAGATCACTGAAGACCAGATCGGCTCTGGCGAGGGCTTCCTCCATTACCTTGTGGGCCAAACGGCGATGTTCTGGCCCGGTCGGCCCAATCACTGAAGCGACAAGGCTTTTCCCCACGATCGCAACCTTCGTCATGGTGGAGCCGATGTCAACGCCGGCAAAGAATGCGCTCATGTAATCTCAACTCACGGTATACGTTACGGTCACGAGGTACAGGTTACGAGCTGCGAGTTCCAATTGGGCTCGAAGCCCATGTCTGCGCCTTCGTAGGCTACCTTGCCTGATGCGAACAAAGCAATGTCACACATGATCTTTCCACATGCCGTACTTCTCTCGCAACACACGGTGCAGAATTTTGCCCGGCCCTGACCTTGGCATCTCTTCGTCCTTTATAAAAAACACCTTCTTGGGGATCTTGTAGCCGGCGATCTTCCCCCTGCAGAAGTTTGAGATCTCCTCCTCCGTTGCGTTCTGGCCTTCATGAAGCACGACGACCGCGGTTACCAGCTCGCCCCACTTCTCGTGCGGTGTGCCGATGACTGCGACGTCCTTGACTTTGGGGTTCGATCCGACACAGTTCTCCACCTCAGACGGAAAAACATTTTCACCGCCTGAAATGATCATGTTGGCTTTTCTGTCGACAAGGTAGTAGTAACCATCTTCGTCCCTCTTGCCGAGGTCGCCCGGAGAAAAGTAGTCCCCCCTGAAAGAGGCTTCTGTGCGTTCCGGGTCTTTCCAGTAACCATCGAACAGCATCGGGCTCGAGGCGTAGATCTCACCTACTTTGTTCGGCTCATGGATCTCATTGCCGTTTTCATCGATCAGCTTGACCGCATTCGTTCCCGTTGCTTCAAGGCCTATAGAGCCCAGCTTGGTGAGTTGTTCGTGTGGCTTGAGGATCGTGACAAGACCTGTCTCCGTAGACCCGTAGGCCTCATAGAGGCTTGAGTTCTTAAAATAGCTGAGTATGCCAAGCTTTGTATCCCTTCTTGCGGGCGCGGAGGAGCACAGCAGTTTCTTAACGCAGCTCACGTCATACTTGCTTTTTACCTCCTCGGGTAGCGCCAGGATCATGATGTAATGGGTGGGTACGAGCGAAGTGAAGGTGACCCGGTGCTCGGCAAATGTCTTGAGCAAATGTTCAGGATCAAAGCTCACCATGTTGTAAGCCATAGCCGTGGCCCCCACCCATGTGTTGGTGAACGAGTAGAAAAGAGAGTTGACATGGCAGCAGGGCATCACAAGAAGCGTGCAGTCATCGAACTCGAAGTCATGGTCGATGATGTTGATGAAGTAATGTGCTGCGACCGATTCGTGTGATCTGATGACGCCTTTCGGTTTGCCGGTCGTGCCGCCCGTGTACATGATCACCCACGGATCATCGCCCGTCACGTGCGTCTCCGGCTCAGCCGGACTCGCGGCAGCCATGAGGTCTTCATACGCGAGATAACCCTCGAAATGATCATTGCCTACTGCGAAAGATATATAGCGCTCAACCGTGGGAAGATTCTTCTTGAGCCCGTCAACGGTCTTGATCCATTGATCCTGAGCGATGAAGACCTTGGCCTCGCAGTGATTGACAATATACTCCATCTCCGGCTGTGCGAGCCGGAACATGAGCGGCACGCAGATAAACCCGCCCTTTGCAGCGGCTGCGTACATCTCAAGCCACTCCACGCAATTGTAGGCAAGAACCGCAAACCTGTCGCCCTTCTTCATGCCGAGTGCGGCAAGGGCGTTGGCAAGCCGGCACGATCTGGCGTCCCACTCCTTGAAGGTATAGGATTTGTTAAGATCTTTCGCCCCGACTTTGTTCGGCCACTTGAAGGCGTTTACCTGCAGCACATCCTTTGCCGTGAGCCACCGTCTACGTTTCATAAAAGACCTCCAGAATTATCTTGGAATATTTTTCACAGTCAATCGAGATACGCGCCCTTGTCAGCGCTCACCGCGTGTTTCGCAAAATGGGCAAGATAGCCTTTCGTGATCTTTGGTTCCGGCGGTTTCCATGATGTCAGTCTGTGCTTGATCTCGTCGCCGGTCAATTCGACGTTCAGGGTGCGAGAAGGGATGTCTATCTCAATGATATCGCCATCGCGCAGCGCCGCAATGGGACCGCCAACCGCCGCTTCGGGAACCAGGTGCCCCACACAGGGCCCGCCCGATGTACCCGAGAATCTGCCATCCGTTACTATGGCGACTGATCTGTCGAGGCCCAGCTCCACGAGCATCCACGTTGCCATTACCATCTCCCGCATGCCGGGTCCTCCTTTGGGACCTTCATAGCGGATCACCAGCACTTCCCCTTGTTTTACTTTACCCGCAAGCAACGCATTGACGCAATCCTCCTCCTGTATGAAAACTCTCGCCGGACCCTTATGGTGCTGCATCTCAGGGCGCACAGCTGTCTGTTTCACCACTGCTGTTCCCATATTTCCCTTCAGGATGGCAATGCCGCCATTGTTGCCTTTCGGGTTTGTGAGTGGCCTGATAATCTCAGAATCGCTGATGACGGCTCCTTTCAGATTTTCCTGGAGTGTCCTGCCGCTTGCAGTCGCCACGCTCGTATCGAGGAGAGTTGCCATGGATTTCATGACCGCCTGTAATCCTCCTGCTCGCTCGAAGTCCTCCATGAGATACTTAGGATCGGACGGCTTGATTTCCATGATAGAAGGGGTCTGCCGGCTGATCTCTTCAAAGTCATCGAGCGTGAAGGGATAATCGAGTTCATGCGCAATTGCCGGAAAATGAAGCGTGAGGTTGGTGGAACCGCTGGTCGCACAGCAAACTTTTACCGCATTACGGAAGGCAGCAGGGGTCATGATATCTCTCGCCTTCACATCCTTCGATAGAAGCTCCATTACCTTGCGTCCTGCTTCTTCTGCCAGTTTTTCAAGCGCAGGGTCAGTGGCGCAGAGGCTCGAGTTCCCGGGGAGGGAAAGACCGAACGCTTCTGCGGCGATGCACATACTGTTTGCTGTGCCCATGAGGCAGCATGCTCCGGGGCCCGGACAGCACAAGCCCTCAACTTCACGCAGTTCCTCCTTTGTAATTTTTCCCTGCCTGTACATGACAAAATACTTGCCCATGGAAGAACAATCGAGCCTGTCTCCTTTATAACGGCCTGCCGGCATGTAGCCGCCGCTGAAGAGCACGGTGGGGAGGTTGCAGCGGGCCGCGGCCATGATGAGCCCCGGGACGATCTTGTCGCATGTCCCGATCATCACCGCAGCGTCGTAGCTGGCGTGCTCTATCATCATCTCTACTGACGCGGCGATCAGGTCCCTGCTGGGGAGCACATACTTGAATCCCTCGTTACCGCTGCCCTGCCCATCGCACGGAGCGAGCACGTTGAAGATCGTTGCCATGCCTCCAGCCTCACGGATGCCTCGTTTCACCGCCTGAGCGATTCGATCCAGATGGTGGGAGCCGGGAAGAATTTCGTTCCAGGTGTTGGCAATTGCTACGAGTGGTTTTTCAAGGTCGGCATCAGTTGCTCCCATGGATTTGAAGAAGACCCGCCGCATGTAGTATTGTGGCAAATCGGGTGTTAATGCCTTGCTGCGCAGTGGCTTTGTCATGCTCTTCCTCCCTATTGTGGTTCACATTCGTCTCAAATGTATGTTAGCTCCAACCATTTCCTTCGCTCGCTTGCCCCTCCCACGCTGGAGCTCTCTGCCGGAGGGAAAGAGCGTTCCGGCAGATGCAAGCAGCATAACGTCATCAAACATGCCATAGGAATTTCTCGCGTGTCAATCATATCCCCTGTCTACATTTGTCTTTCCCGCAGGTCTGTTTTGTGATAAAAGATATGACCATGCCACGACCCACTCGGAGGGCTTCTGATTTCGACCGCTGGCTTGAGTCTCTTCTCAGCCCGGAATGGGAGACGCGGCTCAACGCTGCCGAGGCTCTAGGCAAGATGAAGGACAAGAGGGCTGTGAAGCCCCTCCTTGTCGCGCTTAAGGATGAAGATGAATACGTCCGGGAAGGAGCGGCATGGGCCCTCGGTCAGATACACGACGAGAGCGCGGTCCCTGCCTTAATCGCTGCAGTAAAAGATAAGGACAAGTATGTACGCGAAAGTGCGGTAACCGCTCTTGGTGATCTTGGAGACAAGAAGGCTATAAAGCCCCTCATTCACGCCCTGAAGGAGGGTGATGAATCGATGAGGCGGACGGCTGAAAAGGCTCTTGTTAACCTGGGAGAGCCGGTAATAGGCGAGCTGGTACTTCTGCTGAAGAACAGCGATTGGGATATTCGGTGGCGAGCGGTGCATGTGCTTGGAGCGACGAAAAACAAGAAAGCGTGCGAGCCGCTGATCGCGAGGCTGCAAGATGAGAACCGGTACGTGCGCGAAGCAGCGGCCATCGCGCTCGGAGAAATAGAGGATAAATGTGCTGTCGAGCCGCTCATCAAAGCGCTCCAGGATGAAAACAAGTATGTGCGGGAGGAAGCCACGACCTCGCTCGCAGAGATCAAGGACAAACGTTCCGTGGGTCCCTTGATTAAGGAATTGAGCGATAAAGATTGGGGTGTTCGCTGGGGAGTAACGAATGCTCTCGGCGAACTGCGAGACCCGGTTGCCATTGACCCGCTTATCAGGGCACTGGGGGACGAGGTGCGCTACGTACGCGAAGGGGCGGCCTACGCGTTGCAAAGGATAGGAAAGCCGGCAGTAAAGAAATTGCTGGTGAGTCTCCGCGACCCGGACGCAAATGTGCGCCGCTGGTCCGCGTGGACTCTGGGCAAGATAAAGGACCAGAGAGCCGCTAAGGACCTTATCAATGCGCTGCAGGACAAGGACAGCGGCGTTCAGTTCGCCGCCGAAGTGGCCCTCGCTGAGTTAGAGGAATAATATCACGCCTGTCACACCGAGACCTGCTTCCACAGTCATTCTGCTGAGAGAACAACCCGCATCAGGCTTTGAGGCCTTTCTGCTCAGGCGCCACCAGAAAAGCGTCTTCATGGCAGGTAACTACGTGTATCCCGGAGGCACGGTTGACAAGAGCGACGAGAGCCCGGAGATACTCACCCGTGTTGCATCCGGGGCCGGGAAGGGTTCGCATGCGGGCGTTGCCGCACCTGCCAATCTCCCCGGGTACCGCGTTGCAGCTATTCGCGAGCTTTTCGAAGAGGCTGGAATATTGCTCGCGTATGATACTGACGGGGCTCTTTTTCGAATCAAGAACGAGTCCGAGCAGGAGAGATTTTCTGAACATAGAAACAAGCTGAATGCCCGTAAGCTCACTATGGTGGAACTTCTGGCAGAGGAGCACCTCCTGCTGGCATTTGATCAACTCCACTATTACACGCACTGGATAACACCCGAAGCGAATCCTGTCCGTTTCGATACCAGGTTCTTTGTTGCGCGCAATCCCTCAGGCCAGGTTGCAACGCCGGATTTGAAGGAGACAACCGAAGGTACCTGGATCGCTCCGAGAAGCGCTCTGGAAGCCAACGTCCGGGGAGATGTACCGTTGAGTCCCCCCACGTTGAAAACGCTCGAAGATATAGGGCGCTTCGATACCCTCGATTCCTTACTGCGCTCCCTGGATGGTGCGGAAGGGAAGCCGCCCGTACAGCCTGTGAGCGTCGTTCTGGGAGGGGAGACCGTGCTGATTTATCCATGGGATCCTGACTATGAACTTTACAGGAGTACTGACCCGGACCGGTATCCTAAAGAGATCACGCATGGTCGCCCTTCAACGCCTTCCGACAACACAACCCGCCTTGTCTATCGACAGGGACTGTGGCTCCCCTTCGTGAAATAAGTCTGCCTTGACAAAGAAAAAGGCGCGCTCTACATTCTAAACAGTTCTTGATCGGGCGTTCAGCAGTGGCCAACGTATTTCTGAAAGGAAGTGAACAAGGCCTGCTACCTTTTTCACGATTCTCCTGTAATCAGATACAGAGGTAAGATCATGATAGAACAAACCGAACTGGAGAGACTGACCAGACTCGTCCGCTACTACATTCTCGTCTGCACAACAGAGGCGGGTTCCGGCCACCCCACCTCTTCTCTGTCTGCAACCGAGTTGATGGCGGCCCTGTTTTTCGACGGCTGGTTCAAGTACGATGCGGATCGGCCTCAACATCCGAACAACGATCGCCTCGTATTCTCGAAAGGGCATGCCTCCCCTTTGTTTTATTCACTTTGGACGGTAGCGGGAAAAGTGACGGAAGAGGAACTGATGAGTTACCGCAAATTCGGCAGTTCCCTGGAGGGCCACCCTACCACTGCTTTCAGGTATACCGAGGCAGCGACAGGCTCCCTGGGCCAGGGTCTTCCTATCGGTGTCGGCATAGCGCTGAACGGCAAGTACCTTGATCGTCTTCCTTACCGCACGTACGTGCTTCTTGGTGATAGCGAGATGGCAGAGGGTTCGCAATGGGAGGCATTGCAGATTGCAGCACATTACAAGCTTGATAATCTTGTCGGCGTCATCGACGTGAACCGGCTCGGCCAGCGCGGGGAAACTATGTACGGATGGGATGTCGACGCGTACGCCAGGCGGGTCGCTGCGTTCGGATGGAACACTACTATTATTGACGGACACAATTGTGCAGAAATCCGCGCGGCTTACGAACGAGCGGCCAGGAATACGGGCAAACCTCTGATGATTATTGCCAGGACCGTGAAAGGCAAGGGTGTGCCTTTTGTTGAGAACAAAGAGGGGTGGCACGGGAAGGCGTTGAATAAGGAGCAACTCAAAGAGGCACTTGCTGCTCTCGGTGAAGTAGACAGATCCGTGCGCGGGGTCATGGCAAAACCCGAAGATCTGAAGCCCCAGGCCTCGACACCCGCAGTCATCCCGGAGCCTTCGTACGAAGAAGGAATACCGGTTGCGACAAGAAAGGCGTACGGCAACGCATTGAAGCGCATCGGGCCCGCATTTCCGGCAATGGCTGCCGTGGACGGAGAAGTGAGCAATTCCACCTTTGCCGAGATTTTCAGAGAAGCTCATCCTGACCGCTACTTCGAGATGTACATTGCTGAACAGAATATGGTTGGCGTGGCACTGGGGTTGGCGACGCGGGGGAAGATTCCTTTCTGCTCAACTTTTGCGGCATTCTTCACGCGCGCCTTTGATCAGATCAGGATGGGCCAGTATTCTCGGGCAAACATGAAATTCTGCGGCTCCCATGCGGGCGTTGCTATCGGCGAGGACGGCCCGTCACAGATGGGGCTCGAAGACATAGCCATGTTCAGAACGATACAGGAGAGCGTGGTGCTCTATCCCTGCGATGCCTACGCTACGGAGCGCCTGGTCGAAGAAGCGGTAAAAGAGAAGGGCATTGTGTACATCCGCACCACAAGGGAAGCGACTCCGCTTGTTTACGGCCCGGGCGACACATTCCCGATAGGAAAGCTTAAGGTTCTCAAGAGGAGCGACACCGATGTGATCGCGGTGGTCGCTGCAGGTGCGACGCTGTTCGAGGCTCTCGGCGCCTATGAGCAACTGGAAAAAGAGAACATCCACGTCCGTGTGGTCGATTGCTACTGCATTAAACCCATCGATACAGAGGCATTGAATGAAGCAGTAGGCGGCGTGAGGAGTGTTATAGCAGTCGAAGATCACCGGCCTGAAGGTGGCATCGGTGAAGCCGTGAGAAGCGCCCTTGCGGCGGCTTCCGTGGCGATTCCCGTCTATTCGCTTGCCGTACGCAGCCTGCCGAAGAGCGGGAAGCCCCACGAACTTCTCGACTACGAGGGGATATCCAGAGGCGCGATCGTCAAAAAGGTGAAGGAGATACTATGAGACCTCCCGGTCTGAAAACAAGAATATTCCTGGATGGAGGAGACCCTGATGAGACAAGGGGGGCACTCGGTCTGCTCGGGTTCCTTGACGGGCAAACAACAAACCCCACACTCATCGCGAAAAATCCGGAAGTGCGAAAACGCCTCGAGAGAGGCGACCGGTTCAGCGACGGAGAGATTCTTGCCTTTTATAAGGACGTGGTGAAGGAACTATCTGCGATGCTGCCGCAGGGCTCGATCTCCGTGGAAGTGTACGCAGACAAGGTGACGCGGGCTGAGCAGATGCTTCTTCAGGGTAAGGAGATGTTTGCGTGGATTCCGAACGCGCACATCAAACTGCCGACGTCAGGAGAGGGACTCAAGGCGGCTGAGCAGGCGGTCAGGGATGGGCTTCGCGTGAATATGACCCTTTGTTTTTCGCAGGCGCAGGCGGCTGCGGTCTACGCTGCCACCCGCGGCGCGGCAAAAGGAGACGTTTTTGTCTCTCCTTTCATAGGCCGTCTTGATGACAGGGGAGAGAATGGTATGGATGTGATCGCCAACATCATCAGGATGTACAGTAAGGGGGACGGTCACGTGCAAGTGCTGACGGCAAGCGTGAGAGGACTCGAGCATCTGTTGTTTGCCGTTAAACTGGGATCCGACATCATTACCGCCCCTTTTGCCGTTCTCAAGGAATGGGCGGAAAAGGGACTTCCGATGCCGAAAGAGGATTATGTGTACCAACAGGGAAAACTGACGGGTATTCCGTATCATGAGATAGTTCTTGAAAATAAGTGGCAGGAGTATGACATTGCCCACGATCTTACCGTCAAAGGCATGGAACGGTTCTCTTCAGACTGGAATGCGTTGATAGGGAGATCTTAAGAAAG
Organism: Syntrophorhabdales bacterium; assembly: GCA_035541455.1. Taxonomy (NCBI): domain Bacteria; kingdom Pseudomonadati; phylum Thermodesulfobacteriota; class Syntrophorhabdia; order Syntrophorhabdales; species Syntrophorhabdales bacterium. The sequence goes on along the minus strand of DATKNH010000046.1, from coordinate 67,253 downwards.
GTGGGGTATGGGAGAAGGACTGCCGCGGGTTGACGTAAGTCCCAGCTTCCGCACGGTAGGGGCGTGCGAAATAGAGATTGCGCCGCCGGCCTGCATCGTGATTTTCGGAGCCTGTGGAGACCTCACCCAGCGGAAACTGATGCCGTCGTTGTACCGCCTTTTCAAGGAGAATCTCCTGCCCGGTAATTCCTTTGTGTTTGGTGCCGACCGAATCGAGATAGAACGCGCTCAGTACCTTGAGACGATGAAGGTTGCTGTGAAGAAAGGCGTCGGTGCTGAATACAGTGAGGGCGCGTGGGGCGAGTTCGCTTCGAAGCTCTACTACACTTCCTTTAATTTTGAAGCGGTGGACACTTACGTTACTAGGCTGAAAGAAAAGCTTGAGCCGCTGGAGAGGGAGTATCAGACAGCCGGCAATCGTATTTTTTATCTCGCCATACCTCCGACGGTTTTTGAAACCGTAGTCACCAACCTCGACAAGGCAGGCCTTGTGCGAGCGCGTAAGAGCGGTTACCCTTACGTGGTGGTGGAGAAGCCTTTCGGCCGCGATCTGGAGTCGGCGCGCCACCTGAACCGGGTCCTGCAGGCCTGTTTTTCTGAGAAGCAGGTTTTCCGGATCGATCACTACAGCGCAAAAGAGACGGTCCAGAACATGTTGATGTTCCGCTTTGCCAACGCGATTTTTGAGCCGCTCTGGAACCGCAATTACATCGATCATGTGCAGATCACCGTAGCTGAGACGCTCGGGGTGGAGCACAGGGCCGCGTACTACGAAAAAGCCGGGATAATCAGGGACATGTTCCAGAGCCATCTCTTTCAAGTGCTCTCGCTGACAGCCATGGAGCCGCCCGCTGCCTTTGAAGCCGATGCGGTGAGTGATGAAAAGAATAAAGTCTTTCGTTCCATGAGGCCCTTCCCGCTGGAGCGGCTTGCGGACTTTGTTGTCATCGGCCAGTATGGGAAGGGCGAGATTGATGGCGAGCCTGTTCCGGCTTACAGAGGTGAGCCGGGCGTCTCACCCGTATCGCCCGTCCCCACCTATGCAGCAATGAAGGTATACGTGGATAACTGGCGCTGGACGGGCGTGCCCTTCTATTTGCGATCAGGCAAAAGAATGCAACGGGCGCGACAGGAGGTTTCGATCCATTTCAAGGCGGTACCTCACCTCATGTTCTCCGATCTTCCCGATGGGCACATCGAGCCGAATACGCTCATCTTCAGAGTGCAGCCTGACGAAGGCATCGGTCTAACGTTTCAAACGAAGAAGCCGGGAACAAAATTCTGCCTCAACCCCGGACCCATGGTGATGAACTTTTCTTTTGGTTCCGCAGGGCTGCTGGATGCGTACGAGTGGGTGCTGCTCGACTGCATGCTTGGAGATCAGATGCTTTTCATGCGTGAAGAAGCTGAGGAGCAGACATGGCGGTTGCTCACGCCTCTTATAGAGAAGCTGGAGTCGATCACAACGCCGGAGACACTGCCCACGTACGCTGCAGGCTCTGACGGGCCTGATCAAGCAATGAAGCTCATCGGGAACGACCAGCGTGCCTGGATGCCGCTTTGAGAGCGGATGTCGCGGGTCAGCGGTCACGACCGGCCGGCGCGAAGAGTTTCAGTGAGACCGTTACCTGAAATCCAAATCCTCGAAGACATTGAAGCGATGAGCCTTGCGGCGGCCCTGCGCTTTGCCGGAGCCTCAGCTGAATCGATTGCCTCAAAAGGTACATTCAGCGTTGCTCTGTCAGGCGGTTCCACGCCGAGAGCACTCTACCGGCTTCTCGGCTCAGACCGCTACATTCGTTCGATCGACTGGCAACACGTCCATCTGTTCTGGGCAGATGAACGCTGCGTAGCTCCGGATCATGAACAGAGCAACTTCAAACTGGCCCGCGACGCGTTTCTTTCTAAAGTGCCGCTTCCTGCGGGGAATGTGCACAGGATCAGAGGTGAGGAATCACCGGATGCCGCTGCAGAGGCCTATGACGCTCGCCTGCGGGAATTCTTCAGAAAGGGACTTCCCGCTTTCGATCTGATACTGCTCGGGGTGGGTGAAGACGGCCACACAGCCTCACTCCTTCCGGGCTCTCCTGCATTGAAGGAGCGGCTACGCCTTGCAGTTGCAGTCTACAGGCACCCGCCGGAGCTCAACAGAGTTACACTGACCCTTCCGGTCATCAACAGCGCGCACGAGGTGATCTTTCTCGTCTCAGGTGCTGCAAAAGCTTCCATTGTTCGGACTGTGCTCGAAGATAGCCAAGCGAAGCTGATCTATCCGGCTGCCATGGTAACTCCCCTGACAGGCAGCGTCTCGTGGCTCATTGATACGTCAGCTGCAGCACTCTTGAACAAGGCCTCTTTGTCTGGCGGAGGAGGGGAGCGCCGGGGATAAAGATATGCACGTGAAGGTACACGTTTGTCGAGATGGCGTCGTTTTCTTTTGAGCTTAAGCCCGCTGCTCCCTTCCGACTCGATCTTACAGTATGGGCACTGCGACGCAGGCCCGAGAACCTCATCGATAGATGGGACGGTGAGACCTATAGCCGGATTCTGTTGATTCAGGGCGCTCCTCTGGAAATTCGCGTACACTCAACGGGTTCCGTGGACTCACCTGTGCTGCATGCTCTGGTGCAGGGTTCGCGACTCTCCCGGCGCTCCGAGCCGGAAGTGAGAAGGACTGTCATCACGCTGCTGGGTGCGCAGCTGGATCTCTCACCTTTCTACTTCTTGGCGGATCGTGACCGGCGACTGAAACGTATTGTCGACCAGTTCCGCGGCATGAAGCCTCCCTGCTTCCCCACGGTGTTTGAGGCGCTCATCAATGCCGTGGCGTGTCAGCAACTTACACTCACGGTGGGCATCCAGCTGCTCAACAGGTTAAGCGCTCTCTGCGGCAAAGAGGGAACATCGGGAATGCATGCGTTCCCGGCCCCCGATAAAGTGCTGCAGATAAGCCTTGATCAGATGCGCGCACTCGGATTCAGCTTCGCAAAAGCTCGGGCGATCAGTGAAGTGGCGTGTGCTGCAAATGCAGGAGAACTCGAATTTGGACGCTTGTCGCAATTGAGTGATGAGGAACTTCGGGAGAGGCTTATGGCTCTGAAAGGCATAGGTCGCTGGTCTGCCGAGTACGCTATGTTACGGGGCCTGGGGCGCCTTTCAATCTTCCCTAGCGATGATGCCGGCGCGCGGAATAAGCTAGAGGCCCTTTTCGGCTCCGGCGCGCGCATGTCGTATTCAGAGGTTGGCCGTCGTGTTGCCCGATGGAGACCGTTTGCGGGGTTGGTCTATTTCCATCTCCTTTTGAGCGGACTGACGGAGAGAGGGCTGATAAGAACGTGATGTGCAAGGCAGTTATGCGGCCGGCTTTATAGAAAGCAACAGCTGAACCTTTCCTGGAACTCCTCTGCGCTGAAGCTGTATTCCTGAGTGCCGTAGCATTCCACAGCAAACGAGGCGCACACACTGCCCATCCTGGCGCAGTGCTCGATCTCCAGGCCTTTTACCAGGCCGCTGATTAATCCGCCCCTGTACGAATCTCCCGCACCGGTGGGGTCTTCCGCCTTTCTCGCCTTGGCCGCAGGAATATCTGTTTCCCGATCTCTCGCGCACACACGGGAGCCCTGCTCCCCGAGAGTAACTATGATGGTCTTTGCGCGCTTGAGCAACTCTTCTCTGTTCAAGCCGGTCTTACTCATAATGAGATCCAATTCGTAATCATTGGAAATCAAAATGCGGCACCCGTCTATCGCCTGGGTCAGATCTTTGGCATCGAGCATGGGCAATGACTGGCCAGGATCGAAGATATAGTCAATGCCTCTGGCTTTGCATTCGACAGGGTACTTGATCATATCGTCCAGATTGCCGGGAGAAACAATAAACAATGTCTCTCGCGGGTCGAATCTATCGAAGTTGAGGCAGGAAGAATATTTCATAGCGCCTGGATTGAATCCGGTGATCTGATTGTCTGCCTTGTCGGTGGTAATGTACGCGCCTGCAGTGCATTCCTCTTCTACGATTTTGATATACTCCGTGGAAATCCCGTTTTTTGTCAACCAGTCGATATACCGGTGATAGTCATAGCCGATGGTGGCCGCAACTGAGGGTTTTTCGCCCATCAGGGTGAGCGCGTACGCTATGTTGCCTGCTGTACCTCCGAATTTCTCCTTCATGCCGTTAACCTGGAAACAGACGTTCAACGTGTGAATCTTATCAGGCAGGATATGGTCTGAGAAATGGCCGGGGAAATCCATGATCCTGTCATAGGCAAGCGAACCGCAGACGATGATATTCATGACGCCATAACCTACAGGATATGCTCTCCCGCTGTCAAGCCCGCGCGCGCGTTTTTCCGGTCTTGACATAACCGCGCGACGGTCTAAGATTATTGCATGACGCTCTGGCCTTTAGGAGTATATTGCGCTCTCGCCATTGCACTGGTGGCGGTTACGCTGGGCCTCTCCTGCCTGCTGGGGCAGCGGCACAGGGACAGGACCACGGGAGAGCCTTACGAATCGGGCATACCGCCGACCGGGTCAGCGTGGATGCGGTTCGACGTGAAGTACTACCTCGTTGCGATGTTTTTCGTAATTTTTGATCTCGAAGCTGTGTTCATCTTTGCATGGGCCGTCTCTCTCCGGGAGTCGGGGTGGGCCGGTTTTATCGAGGCCTCAATCTTTATCCTGATATTGGTGGCTGCGCTCGCCTATATATGGTCCATGGGCGCGCTGGACTGGGGTCGACAGGGGAGGCCGCGTACGCGAAGAGAGACTGGCCCCATAGGTATCGCAGACTAAAGGATTCAAATTCATGTCTGATCCTGAGGCCGATTTCAAATCACAGTTACTGCGCAAAGCCGGGGGGTCTTCCCCTTCAAACGGTGGAATGACTTCCATCGACGAGTCTGTCCGTCGCAGCGTTCTCTTCTCGAGGCTTCAGGATCTCATCGCGTGGGGACGCAAATACTCCATGTGGCCCTTCAATTTCGGTCTTTCCTGCTGTTACGTGGAGATGGCGACGAGTCTCACGAGCCGGTATGACATCGCCCGTTTCGGAGCAGAAGTAATACGAAGTACGCCCCGAGAGGCGGATGTCATTATTATTGCAGGCACGGTCTTTATCAAGATGGCCCCTGTAATCAAGCGGCTCTACGATCAAATGATGGAACCGCGATGGGTCATATCCATGGGTTCCTGCGCCAACTCGGGCGGCATGTACGACATCTACAGCGTCGTGCAAGGCGTAGATAAATTCCTCCCGGTCGATGTGTATATACCCGGGTGCCCTCCCAGCCCGGCCGCGTTCGAGGAAGGGCTCGTGCTTCTTCAGCGCTATGTCGGCAAAGAGAAGAGGCCCCTGAGCTGGGTGACGGGAGCGCAAAGGGTGGTCAAACCGGAGACCCTGTCAATGCGTGACATAAAAAGGGCTGAGAGGAGCCGCGCGACGCTGCTGCGTCCTCCGGACGAGGTTTAATGTCCATCCTCTGTCATCTCTTTTGAAAAGGTGCACTTGTTACATTCACAGAACAATTCGGAACTCATTGACACATTGAAGCTGCGGCTGGGTGAGAATGTTGTCTATGAGCAGCCCACTGCGGACGCTATCCCAACCGTATGGGTAACGAAGGAGAGCACAGGGGATGTCCTCCGGTATCTCAAGGCAGAATTGGATCAGCCCTTCCGGACGCTCTACGACCTCACGGCCATAGATGAGCGCGTCCGCTCTCACCGGGGCGGGCAGCCTGCGGCCGATTTCACTGTCGTTTATCATCTCCTCTCGTATGAGAGAAATGAGGATGTGCGCATCAAGGTGGCACTCACGGGCGAACATCCTTCGCTTCCCAGTGTTATACCTCTGTGGCCGGCGGCTAATTGGTACGAGCGGGAGGTATTCGATATGTTCGGCATCTCCTTCGAAGGACACCCCGACCCCAGACGCATACTGATGCCGCTGTGGTGGGAGGGCCATCCCCTCCGCAAAGAGCATCCCGCGAGAGCCACGGATATAGAGCCTTTCCGGCTTCCGCCTGAAAAGGCAGAGTCAGACGAGAACGCGCTCCGGTTCGACCCTCGGCAGTACGGCATGAAGCGCCACAGTGAAGGAAGCGATTTTATGTTCCTTAACCTGGGGCCGCACCACCCGGGCGTTCACGGGGTCTTTCGCCTGATACTGGAAGTTGATGGAGAAGTAATTGTGGACGCCATGCCTGATATAGGCTTCCATCACAGGGGGGCCGAGAAGATGGGCGAGCGTCAATCATGGCATACCTATATCCCTTATACTGATCGCATTGACTACCTGGCAGGCTTCCTGAACGAGATGCCGTACGTACTAGCCGTGGAGAAGCTGGCAGGGATCGAGGTGCCGGATAAAGCAAAAGTGATTCGCGTGATGATGTGTGAACTCTTCCGCATCATCAATCATCTTGTCTACTACGGGACCTTCGCGCAAGACACGGGTTTCATGTCGCCGGTCTTTTACACGTTCAACGACAGGGAGCGCGCATTCGCTATTATCGAGGCCATCGGCGGCGGACGCATGCATCCCGAATGGTTTCGTATAGGCGGTGTTGCGCAGGATTTGCCGAGCGGATGGGATCAGCTGATCCGCGATTTCATCAAGTATCTCCCGCGCAGACTGGATGAGTATGACAGCGCTGTCATGAATAACGGCATCTGGAAGGCACGCACGAAAGGGGTCGGTGCCTGCACAATGGATGAAGCCATAGAATGGGGTGTCACCGGACCCAATTTGCGGGCGTGCGGTCTCGAATGGGATTTCCGAAAGACGAGACCTTACTCCGGTTATGATCAGTTCGATTTTGACATACCCACCGCTTCACATGGTGACTGCTACGATCGCTGCTTCATTCGGATCGAAGAGATGCGGCAAAGCCTGCGTATTGTAGAACAGTGCCTCGATAACATGCCGGCCGGACCTTATAAAGCTCTTCATCCGCTGGCCACGCCGCCCCTGAAAGAAAAAACCATGCATGACATCGAAACGTTGATCGACCATTTCCTCAACGTAAGCTGGGGTCCTGTGATTCCGTCAGGCGAAGTATGCGTGGGCGCCGAGGCAGCAAAGGGCAACGAGAGCTATTATCTCATAAGCGATGGCAACACCGTTTCCTATCGGACGCGGATACGTACTCCATCTTTTGCACACCTGCAGACAGTGCCTTTCCTGTGCCGGGGATTGATGGTGGCTGATTTGATAGCGATACTGGGGAGTCTTGACTATGTCATGGCCGATGTCGACCGATAGAAAGCGAGATAAAAAGTCCATCTGCGGCGTTGCGCGGCGCCCTGTGCCACTCCGACGTACGTCTCAGTACGCCTGCGTGCCTCAGGACTTGCGCGCCTTGCATCTGAAGCTTTTTCTCTCGCTTTCATCGTGCGAATCCTGCGCATTCTCTGGCAGCGTGGATCTTTTGTCCGCCATTGCCGAGGGTAGCCTTGCGAAGGTTAGACCTTGTGGTTCTGCCGGACCCGGGACCCAAGCCCCTGTAGAGGCGAAGCTGTGCTGACCGATGAAGAGCGGATGGCTGTGGAGAAGGAGGTTGAGGATTGCGAGTGCCCGGAGTCTGCCTCCGTGGAAGCCTTGCAAGCCTTGCAGCGGTACCGCCGATGGATTTCGGATGAAGCGATCAGGGATGTGGCACCCCTTGTCGGCATGTCGCCGGAGGAGCTGGATAGTGTCGCAACATTTTATTCATTTATTTTCCGCAGGCCGGTGGGAAGGCATGTGATCTTTGTGTGCGACAGTCTGACCTGCTATATCATGGGACAGGAGACTATCCAGGAGCATCTGAGTGGAAAGCTGGGAATAAGTACTGGAGAGACAACGGCGGATGATCGCTTTACGCTTTTGCCGATCAGTTGCATCGGCATGTGCGATCACGCTCCCGCCATGATGATAGATGACGATTTATATGGAGACCTGGATAGCGCCAAGGTTGATGAGATATTGGAGAAGTACCCATAACGGTGCGCAGTGAGCCGAAAGCAGTGAGCAGTTACAGGCGAACCGATTTCGTTGGATTCAGGAGAGGCACATAGTTTGACACAAAGACCGCTGACGGAACATTTGAGAGATGATGGACAGCAGCTCAGCATCGAGGAGTACGAGAGGGCCGGTGGCTATCAGGCTCTCCGGAAGGCTCTTACGCAGATGACGCCATCTGAAGTGATTGAGGAGGTGAAGGCGTCCAATCTGAGAGGGAGGGGCGGCGCCGGCTTCCCTACAGGTATGAAGTGGGGTGCCTGTCCCCCAGGGTCTGATATGGCCAAACCGAGGTACGCCATATCCAACTCAGACGAGATGGAGCCGGGCACGTTCAAGGATCGATTGCTCATGCAGCAGAACCCTCACCAACTTCTTGAAGGGTTGATTCTCTGCGGCTACGCGATCGATGCGCAGATCGGTTACCTCTTCTTGCGCTGGGCTTACACTGCTTCGGCCAAATCGTTGATGCAGGCGGTGCGCGAGGCATACGAGAAAGGATATCTGGGAGAGAACATACTCGGCTCAACGTTCAGCATGGATGTCAAGATGCATACCAGTGCAGGGCGCTACATCTGTGGTGAAGAGACTGCGCTGTTGAACGCGCTGGAGGGCGTAAGGCCGATACCCCGATCCAGACCGCCTTTTCCGGCGCAGTGCGGCCTCTGGGGGCGCCCCACGGTCGTGAATAACGCGGAGACGCTCTCCAATGTTCCCCACATCGTCCGGCATGGCGCAGCCTGGTACAAATCGTTGAGCCCTTCCAGCGATGGAGGAACAAAGATGTACGGGGTAAGCGGCAGAGTAAAAAAAGCCGGGCTCTGGGAACTGCCCATGGGTACCACTATTCGCGAGTTACTGGATGGGCGTGCAGGAGGGATGCGCGACGGATACACATTACGCGGTATCATTCCAGGCGGCGCATCGACCGATTTTCTCACAGGGGCGCACCTCGATGTAAAAATGGATTTTGATTCTATGCAGAAGGCGGGAAGCAGACTCGGCACCGGCACAATGATCATTCTCGACGACAAGACCTGTCCTGTTGGACTGGTGCTCAATCTCGAGCGCTTCTTTGCCCGCGAATCGTGCGGCTGGTGCACGCCCTGCCGTGAAGGACTGCCGTGGATAGTAAAGATATTGGAATCAATCGAGAAGGGGGAAGGGGAGTTGGGCGACCTCGACATTCTTGAATGGCAGTGCCAGGCCCTCGGGCCGGGTAAAACCTATTGCGTGCATGCACCCGGCGCTGTTGAACCGCTGCAGAGCGCACTCAAATATTTCAGGGAAGATTTTGAGCAGCACATAGAGGAAAAGCAATGTCCGTGGAAGGCAAAATGAAAACAGGAAATTCCAATATCCAATTTCCAATATCCAAACAATTTCAAATGACCAAAATGTCGACCCAGGACATCAATGAAGTTGATTTAGATATTCGATATTAGAAAATTGTTTGGGATTTGGATATTGGGATTTACATATTGTTCTAAGAGCATGGTTACTATTTTCATAGATAACAAACCTCACGAGGTGAAAGAAGGGCAAAGCCTTCTTCAGGCATGCCTGTCTCTTGGCTTTGACATACCCTACTTCTGCTGGCACCCGGCCTTGAAATCAGTGGGGGCTTGCCGCCAGTGTGCGGTAAAAGTTTTTAGGGATGAGCGGGACACCCGGGGCAGGATCGTCATGTCCTGTATGACAGCGGCAGACAATGGCACCCGGCTCTCTATCGACGACCCGGATGCCAAAAAATTCCGCGCGAGCATCATCGAGTGGCTGATGCTGAACCATCCCCACGATTGCCCTGTCTGTGACGAGGGAGGTGAATGCCACTTGCAGGACATGACCCTCATGACAGGCCATGTCTATCGAAAGAGCCGCTTCAAGAAAAGAACGCACCGAAACCAGGATCTGGGTCCGTTTGTCAACCATGAAATGAATCGCTGCATTCAGTGCTATCGATGCACGCGCTTCTACAACGACTATGCCATGGCGCGAGATTTTGGTGTCTTTGCAAGCCACGATTCGGTCTATTTCGGACGCCACAAGGACGGAGTTCTCGAGAGCCCCTTCAGCGGCAATCTCGTCGAGGTGTGCCCGACAGGTGTCTTTACAGACAAGACGTTAAAGCACCATTTCGCACGTTCATGGGATTTGCAGACTGCGCCGTCTATCTGCAGGCACTGCGGTATCGGCTGTAACACGTTGCCGGGCGAGCGCTACGGAACCCTGAGAAGAATCCGCAACAGGTACAATGGTGAAGTGAACGGCTATTTTCTGTGCGATCGCGGCCGCTTCGGTTATGAATTCGTCAACAGTGAGCAGAGAATCAGGGAACCCTTGCTACGCGAATCCCGCAATGCTGCACTTCAGTCTGTGATGCCCAAGAAAGTGATGGACGTCCTGAGAGGCGTTTTCTCCTCCGGTGCCTGCGTGATCGGAATCGGGTCACCGAGGGCTTCTCTTGAGGCAAACTTCGCCTTGAGGGAACTCGTCGGCCCGGCACATTTTTATGCGGGGCTTTCCGCTACCGAACAGCAGTTGCTCTCTGCCCAGGTGGAAATGCTGAAGAATTGGCCCGCCGGCATAGCTTCGCTCAGCTCGGCCGCGAAGGCTGATGCAGTCTTTCTCTTGGGAGAGGATGTGACGAACACGGCACCGATGCTTGATCTTGCGCTCAGACAGTCTGTGCGACAGACACCGCTCGAGATTGCCGTTAAGATGAAGATACCGCTGTGGGATGACAAAGGCGTGCGTAATGCAGTGCAAAGCGAGCTGGGACCGTTATTCATAGCAACAACCTATAAAACCGCTCTTGATGGCATTGCCACGAAGGTATTCCGTGGTACACCGGATGAGATCGCAAGATTGGGAAGCGCCGTGGCCTGCTGTGTTGACCCGCAAGCTCCTGAAGTTCCCGGTCTGAGTGAAATGCAGCATTCCCTGGCGGAATTAATTGGCGCTATGATGCAGACCGCGAAAAGGCCGCTGGTCGTATCCGGGCCGGGTTGCGGAAGCTTGCCGATCATTCGCTCCGCAGCGAATGTCGCACGAGCGCTTCGCACAAAAGGATCGGCCGCCGAGCTTTTTTTCACCACACCCGAATGCAATTCCCTGGGGCTCGCCATGATGGGCGGGCACCCGCTTCAGGCAGCTTTTGACAGGGCGCAAAGAGGAGAAGTTGACGCCGTGGTCATTCTTGAGAATGACCTCTTTCGCAGAGCAGAGAATATCCACGTGAAGCGGTTTCTTGAGGGGTGCAAACGCGTGATTGTGCTCGACCAACTGGTTACGCGGACGATGGGGCACGCTGATATGGTGCTCCCGGCCGCAACCTTTGCCGAGGCCGACGGGAGCCTCGTCAACAACGAGGGGAGGGCGCAGCGCTCCTTCAGGGTTTTTCCGGCCCCGCAGGGAATTCTGGAAAGCTGGCGCTGGCTGACAACGGCTATGGAGGTTGCCGGGCGCAGCGCGCCTGTGTGGAACGATGCGGACAGCATTATTTCCGCGCTTCAAACATCACTACCTGGTTTTGAGGATGTTGCCGCTGCAGCACCTGATGCCTCTTTTCGCGTAGTGGGTCAGAAAATTCCCCGCCAGCCGCACCGTTACAGCGGCCGCACAGCGATGAATGCGAACGTCACTATCAATGAGCCCAAGCAACCCGATGACACGGATTCGCCTCTCGCCTTTTCCATGGAAGGGTACAGCGGTGTGCCTCCATCTGCGCTCATATCCCGTTTTTGGGCACCGGGCTGGAACTCGGTACAATCCGTGAATAAATTTCAAAGTGAGGTAGGCGGTCCCTTGCGTGGTGGTGATCCGGGCCGGCGCCTGGTTCAGAAGAGGGACGGGTCTGAGAAGGGCCACCGCTATTTTGAAGAGGTGCCTCAATCTGATGGGCGCAGGCCTGGCGAATGGCTGGTCGTAGCCTCCCACCATATTTTCGGCTCTGAAGAACTCAGCGCATTCTCGCCGGCCATAACCCGGCGAATTCCGGCTGCCTGTATAGCTATGAGCCAGGAGGATGCGTCAAATCTGGGGACGGGGGAAGGTGAGCGGCTGGAGCTTACGATCGGCAGTGCCCGGTACGAGCTGCCTGGCAGTATCAGATCTGATGTGCCTCACGGAGTAGCACTCCTGCCCGTAGGGTTGCCCGGAGTGGAGATGACCCTCCTTCCCGCATGGGGAAAGATACGGAGGATAGGAGCTTGACGGGAGTGATCATACGCCTGGTCATCATATTCGTGGTTCTGATAGCGCTGCTCGGGATCGCGGCCGGCCTCACGTTTGTGGAGCGGAGAATGCTTGCGCTCTGGCAGGACAGGTACGGGCCCAACAGGGCAGGACCGTTCGGCCTGCTCCAGGTGTCAGCGGATGCTATTAAGATGTTGTTCAAAGAAGACTGGATACCGCCCTTCGCAGACAAGCCGGTTTTTGTCGTTGCGCCGGGTCTCATCGTTTTCACTGTCTTGACTGCTTTCGCGGTTGTGCCGTTTGCGCCCGGGATACAAATTATAAACCTCAACATCGGCCTTCTCTTTTTCCTCGCCATGGCCGCTCTCGGAGTCTACAGCATAGCGCTCGCCGGGTGGGCTTCAGGGAGCAAGTATTCCCTTCTAGGAGGGCTGCGCGGGGCGGCGCAGATGATCAGTTATGAAGCGTTTATGGGGCTTTCCCTCATGGGTGTGGTGATGCTCGCAGGTTCCTTTAATCTCAGCGACATTGTAGAGGCTCAGAAAAACATCTGGTTCTGTGTTCCGCAATTCGCGGGGCTGGTAATCTTTGTCACAGCGGGCGTGGCGGAAGTACATCGCATGCCCTTTGATCTGCCCGAGGCTGAGAATGAGCTTGTCGCGGGCTACCATACGGAATACTCCGCGATGAAATTCGGTATGTTCTTCATCGGCGAGTATCTCGCTATAACCCTGATCTCAACGTTTATAGTGATTCTTTTCTTTGGCGGGTGGCGTGGACCGGCACTTATAGGCCATTTCTTGCCGCCTATCATCTGGTTTGTCGCCAAGCTTTGCGTGTTTATCAGCGGCTTTATCCTGATCAGGGCGTCTTTACCCAGGCCGCGCTATGATCAGCTGATGCATTACGCGTGGAAAGTCATGCTGCCCTTGTCGCTTGTGAATCTCCTGGTGACAGGAGCGGTGATACTGGCGGTGAAGGGATGATAACAACAGGTTCAAGGGGCATGGGTCACGGGTCATGAATAGAGGAAGAAAGATAAAGCGCACCGCAGTTTCGGAGTGGGCGAGCGGGGCGTTTGGTATTGTGCGAAGCGTGTGGATTGTCTTCTGGCACCTCCTGCGCAGGCGGGAGACCATTCTATATCCTGACGAGAAGCACGTGATGCCTCCGCGGTGGAGAGGGCGCATCATCCTATCAAGGGACCCCGATGGAGAAGAGCGTTGTGTCGCCTGCTATCTCTGCGCGGCAGCCTGCCCCGTTGACTGTATTTCGTTGCAGGCTACCGAAGATGCTGACGGCAGGCGTTATCCCGCATTCTTCCGCATAAATTTTTCACGCTGTATTTTCTGCGGCTTCTGCGAAGAAGCTTGTCCGACCTACGCGATTCAGCTTACTGGCGACTATGAGATGGGAGAATACGAGCGGCAGAATCTCGTGTATGAAAAAGAGCATCTACTGATAAGTGGACCCGGCAAATACCCTGACTACAACTATTACCGGGTGGCAGGCCTTGCAATCAAAGGCAAAGACAAGGGTCAAGGGAAGCAGGAGGAGCCGCCCGTTGATGTGAGGACGCTGTTGCCGTGAGGGCAGTTGAGTTGTTGAGCAGTTGATCACGTAAGCAGGGAAGGAGAAGCTATGATGGTAGCTTTCTACATAGCAGCGGGGGTGGCGCTTGTGGCCACGCTTCTTGCGATTACCCGGCTCAATGCGGTACACGCTCTGCTTTATTTTATCGTTTCTCTGCTGGCATTAGCCCTTATCTTTCTCATGTTCGGGGCACATTTTGCTGCGGCGCTCGAGGTGATCGTATATGCCGGAGCGATCATGGTCCTTTTTGTCTTCGTCATTATGATGCTCAATCTGGGACCGCTTGCGACGGCCCAGGAGAGGCGCTGGATACGTCCTCACACATGGATCGGCCCTTCATTACTCACCTCTATTCTGGGTGCGGAGTTGGTCTGGGTGGTTACCCGGGGAACGGCGGCGGTCAGCGGTGCGGCCGAGGTTAGTCCAAAAGACGTGGGTATTGCACTCTTCGGTCCGTATCTCCTGGGAGTCGAAATGGCCTCAATGCTGCTTCTTGCAGGGCTCATCGGCGCGTTTCACCTGGGCCGAGGCGGCCTCTATCCCGAGGAACACGTCCACAACCGAGAGGAAAAAGTGTTATGGAGCAGATACCCGTAGAACAGGGGCTCATCCTTGCCGGACTTCTCTTTGTTGTTGGTCTGGTCGGTCTCCTTGCGCGACGCAACATCATTTTCATGCTGCTTTCACTCGAAGTAATGCTGAATGCGTCGGGATTGGCTTTCGTTGCAGCCGGCGCACGGTGGGGTCAACCTGACGGGCAGGTCATGTTTATATTTGTGCTGTCAATGGCTGCCGCGGAAGTATCCGTCGGGCTCGCCCTAGTATTGCAACTGTACCACAAGTTCAGGACCCTTGATGTAGATGCTGCAAGTGGTTTGAGAGACTGATATGGTTGAATTGCTCTGGCTGATACCTGCTTTGCCTTATGCCGGATTCCTTCTGCTCGCAGTTGTCGGCGGCAGACTTTCGCGAGCTATTGCTGCGAGCATCGGGGTAATTTCCGTCGGGCTCTCCGCAGCGGTTGCGCTGCTTGTCGGTATCGAATTCATCTGGTTCTCAGCCGAGAGCATGTACGTGCAAACGCTCTGGACATGGATTTCCGCGGGCCGTTTTACACCCGCAATAGCGTTATATCTCGATGCGCTTTCATTGATCATGATACTTGTCGTGACTGTCGTTGGTTTTCTTATCTTGCTCTATTCGGCGGGATTCATGATCCGCAGCGAGGGCTATAGTCGCTTTTTTGCCTACATGAATCTTTTTGTCGGTTCGATGCTCATCCTTGTTATGGCCGACAACCTGCTCCTTCTCTACCTCGGCTGGGAGGCTGTGGGCCTCTGCAGCTATCTGCTGATAGGCTTCTGGTATGATGATCCCGCCAACGGAAGGGCAGCTATAAAGGCGTTTATCGTCACTCGCGTGGGCGACGCATCAATGGCTGTGGCCGTTTTTCTTATATTCGTGAGTCTTGGTACCCTAGAGCTGCAGGAGATAATGGCAAGGGCTGAAATGCAGTGGGCCGTGGGCTCCGGCATCGCAGTAGCTTGTTGTGCCCTGCTCCTGGGAGGGGCACTGGGCAAGTCGGCCCAGTTGCCGCTGCAGACGTGGCTTCCGGACGCTATGGCCGGACCCACACCGGTGAGTGCCCTCATCCATGCCGCGACCATGGTCACTGCAGGTGTGTACCTTATAGCAAGGATGCATCTGTTGTTTGTCCTGGCGCCGGCCGTACTCTTCGCTGTCGCAGTGATAGGGGCGATAACGCTTCTCATCGCCGGCGCGAGCGCCCTCGTGCAGAGTGATATCAAGCGAACTCTCGCGTACTCTACCATGAGTCAGGTGGGCTATATGTTTATGGCCCTCGGTGTCGGTGCCTGGTCGGCCGCTGTCTTCCACCTCGCGACGCATGCCTGTTTCAAGGCGCTTCTCTTTCTGGCCGCCGGGGTTGTTATTCAGGGATTGGATGAGGAGCATAACATGTTCAGAATGGGGGGATTACGGCGGGTGGCGCCCGGCGCCTTCGTGGCTTTTCTTGTGGGGGCTGCTTCCCTGTCGGCGCTCCCGCTGGTTACCGCAGGCTTTTACAGCAAAGACTTGATTCTTATGGAGGCCTGGTCGGCTCCGAATGGGGGTTGGTTCTGGCTGGCAGGTGTGGTGGGCGCTTTTCTGACGTCGCTCTACGCATTTCGGATGGTCTTCCTGGTCTTTTTCGGAAAAGAAAAGAGCGCATTCAGCGAGCGCGCTGACATCTCGATGAAGATTCCTCTTGCGATTCTTTCCATCCTCTCGATCGCAGTGGGATTCCTGGAGACCCCACGTGCGCTGGGCGATCTGACGCTCTTTTCGGATTTCATGGAGGGTGCGCTCCCGGCTCTGAGAGCGGTAGACTCAGGAACGATTGCAGAGATTGCGGTTCCTCTCATTTCGGTGGCCGGCATTTGTCTGGCGTGCATACTCTACACGTGGAGAGCGAAATGGGTCGGACATGTCAGCGAGACGGCCATCGGATACATCATTCACGCGTATCTGATCAGCGGATGGGGCTTTGACTGGTTGTATGATCGGCTCATAGTGAGGCCTTTCGTCAGGCTGGCCGATTGGAACAGGAACGATGCGATCGATCGGGGCTATGATGGAGTGGCATGGGTCAGTACCGTTTCTTCCATGGTGCTGGCTCTGACGCAAACAGGCAATGTACGCTGGTACGCCGCCGCCATCTCCTTTGGCGCGCTGGCGGTCATAGGAATATTGGTGATCGGATGATGCTCGTCTGGCTGATTCTCATACCTGCAATTGCGGGAACGCTGGCATGGCTCTCCGGGCGTGCGAGCAACCGGTGGCCGCGATGGCTCACGCTCATTGCCTTTTGCATTGACCTCATGTTGGCGCTTTCTGTCTGGCTGGAGCACCCCGGGGAGATTGATCTTTCTGCGAGGAGCGGGTGGCTTCTTGAAGTGCAGGCGCCGTGGATACCGAGCCTCGACATAGATTTTCATCTGGCGCTCGACGGAATAAGCCTCCTTCTGGTGGCGCTCTCCTGTTTTCTCGGCATCATGGCAACAATCGCCTCCTGGAAGGAGATACGCGAGCGGGTGGGTCTTTTCCACTTGACCCTCGCCTGGACAGTTGCAGGTATACTGGGCGTCTTCCTGGCGCTCGATCTCTTCCTTTTTTATTTCTTCTGGGAAATGATGCTCATACCCATGTACTTCCTGATTGCACTCTGGGGACACGAAAACAGAATGTATGCTTCTATCAAGTTCTTTATCTTCACCCAGATGGGTGGCCTTCTGATGCTATTCGGGATTCTCGGCATTTACTATGTGCATGGCAGGCATACAGGCGTCTATACGTTCGATTATAACCGGCTGCTCGGCACAGACATGAGCCCGAATATGGCAGTGGTGCTTATGCTCGCCTTCCTGGCCGCCTTCCTTGTCAAGCTGCCTGCCTTTCCGTTCCACGCGTGGCTCCCCGATGCGCACACTGAAGCACCTACAGGAGGGAGCGTGATCCTCGCCGGGCTTCTGCTGAAGACGGGCGCTTATGGAATGCTGAGATTTGCAATACCACTCTTCCCTCAGGCCATGGTGCACGTTGCGCCGTGGGCAATGCTGGCAGGTGCAATCGGCATTCTCTACGGGGCCATGCTTGCCTTTGCGCAGAAGGATCTCAAACGACTTGTAGCGTACACAAGTGTGAGCCACATGGGATTCGTGCTTCTCGGGATATTCGCCTGGAGGGAACTGGCACTCCAGGGCGTGATTATCCAGATCCTCAGTCACGGGATCTCTACCGGCGCCCTATTCATGCTGGTCGGATGGCTGCAGGAGAGGATCGAAACCCGGGACACGAGGCAAATGGGCGGTTTGTGGCGTGTTGCCCCGCGCATGGGCGGAGCCATGCTTTTCTTTGGTGTGGCGTCTTTGGGCCTGCCCGGTCTCGGGAATTTCGTGGGTGAGTTTCTCGTGCTCATCGGAACATACCCGGTGAGCAAAGCGCTTGCTGGGATAGGTGCCGGCGGTTTTATCCTGTCAACCGTGTATGCCTTGTGGATGGTGCAACGAGTCCTGTACGGTCCGAATGAGATGAACTGGAAGATGAATGATCTTTCACTGAGAGAGATGGGCGCCATGGCAGCGATGATCCTTGGGATTCTCTGGCTGGGTCTTTTCCCGAGACCTTTTATTGATACCGCAATGCAGGGCATCGACCGGCTGCAGCAGATTGAAATCACCACTGAGAGGTCTTTCACGCCGTGACTATTGCCGCGACCATTCCATTGATGCCGATACTGCCTCTTATAGTATTGAGTGCAGGTTCGGTAGCGACGATCCTGGCCGCAGCCTTCTATCGCAGTCACCGGCTGACGTTCTTTCTGACAGTGGCGGCAATTGTGGTGGCTCTATTCAGCCTTGGCGCCGCGTCAACCTATTCACCCGCACGCGTGACTTCGCTCCTTCTTGTCGATGCCTATGCAGTTTTCTTTTCCGGTCTCATACTTTTTTCCGCATTAGTGGTTACCCTGCTCTCGTACGACTATATGAAGGACAAGCGGGAAGATCCGGCCGAGTACTACATGCTCCTGCTCATTTCCACGATCGGCGCCGTCATTCTTGTTGCCTCGATCCATTTTGCATCTTTTTTTCTCGGACTCGAGATCTTGAGCGTCTCTCTTTATGCGCTGATCGGCTACGACAGGCGTACTCCGGCGATCGAGGCCGGCCTCAAATACCTCGTTCTGGCCGCTGCCTCTGCCTGCTTTCTCCTTTTTGGCATGGCTCTGGTGTACGCGCAGTGCGGAACAATGAGCTTTGCCGAGATTACCTCAAAAATTTCTAGAACGGCCGGAACCGATCTTGTTTCGCTCGTAGCCACGGTCATGATTTTGGTTGGCGTGGGATTCAAGATTTCGTTCGTGCCCTTTCATATGTGGACGCCCGATGTGTACCAGGGGTCACCGGCACCTATATCAGCCTACATCGCCACAGCATCAAAAGGAGCGATCTTCGCACTGCTCCTCCGTTATTTTGCGGATGGGCAGCTTCTTCCGCACGAAGCTCTGTTTCTGATTCTCACGGTTATCGCTATCATTTCCATGTTCGTGGGTAACCTGCTGGCGCTCTTCCAGACGAATATCAAGAGACTGCTTGCTTATTCGTCGATAGCTCACATGGGGTATGTGTTGGTGGCTTTTCTTTCGAGCGGTCCTTCAAGAGTCAGTGCGGTCGCCTTCTACCTTGTCTCCTACTTCGTGATGACGCTGGGCGCATTCGGGGTAATTACATTGCTTTCAACAAAATCGAATGATGCGGAACTCATCGAGAAGTATCGCGGCCTCTTCGGGCGGCGGCCTGGATTGGCTATTGCGCTAACCGCAATGCTTCTGTCCCTTGCGGGCATGCCGCTCACGGCAGGGTTTATTGGCAAGTTCTATATTGTTACAGCGGCAACCGGTTCCGCCCTCTGGCTGCTGGTGATTACATTGCTGGTAAATAGTGCGATCAGTCTCTTCTACTATCTGCGCGTTATCGCGACGATGTGTGTCGGCGAGGCAGAACCGGGCGCGGGTTTCCCGGCGACGATGCTGACCGGTTCCGCCGTGTTGGTCGCGTTACTTGTTGTGCTTGTCTGGCTCGGCGTTTATCCGACGCCGGTGCTCGACATGATCCAGGCGATAAGACTCGGCACGGGATAAGCGTGGCGAAATTATGAGCAAGCGCCCAATTTCCAATATCGAATATCCAATGTCTAAACAATATCAAGTGTCCAATTCCCAAAACACGGACGCAAGGGCGCCTGTCTATAAGTTCAGATCATTGAAGATTTGATATTGTTTAGGATTTCGATAATTGGGATTTAGACATTGTTTCTAAGAGGAGGTAACGGAATGGCTGACCAGAAGATAACCACGCTCTTTGTTGACCTGGGAGGGGTACTGCTGACCAATGGCTGGGATCGCGACGCACGCAGGCGCGCAGCGGAGAAGTTCAGCATCGATTTTGCCGACATGGATGAGCGCCACCACCTGACCTTTCACACCTATGAGGTGGGGAAGGTGAGCCTGGAGGACTACCTGAGCCGGACCGTATTTCACAAAGAGCGCTCTTTCACGCGGCAGTCATTTGTGATGTTCATGTACGCCCAGTCACACGCTCATCCCGACATGATCGATCTCGTGCGCCGACTCAAGCAGGTTCATGGCCTGAAAATCGTTTCCGTCAGTAACGAAGGGCGTGAGCTTACCGAGTATCGTATCAAGCGTTTCGAATTGCGAACCTTTATTGATTGCTTCGTGTCATCATGTTTTGTTCGCGCGAGGAAGCCCGATTACGATATCTACAGCATGGCCATGGACATCGCCCAGGCGTCTGGCGACGAAATAGTCTATATCGAGGACAGGGATATGTTCGTGGAGGCAGCCCAGTGTGTTGGTATCCAGGGCATCGTTCACCGCGACTATGCCTCGACGAAGGAAGCCCTGGCTACGTTTGGGCTGTCACTTCCGGAGTAGACGACCTCATCTAGAGGAGGTGTACCGTGAATAGTCGGGCAAACTATGAGATAGGGATGGTAGGCCTCGGCGTGATGGGCCGTAATCTTCTGCTGAACATGGCTGATAATGGCTATTCGGTAGCCGGTTATGATGCGGATCTCACAAAAGTAAAGGCTCTCCGGAAGGAAGCCGAACATCGCGACATCCGGGGTGCCGAGAACCTTGCCGAATTGGCCTCTCTTTTGCGCGCTCCCAGGGCAGTGATACTGCTGGTCCCTGCGGGTACCCCAGTGGATGCCGTGATAAAGGACCTTCTTCCCCTTCTTTCACCGGGAGACCTGCTTATCGACGGAGGAAACTCCCACTTCAAAGACACGGACCTCCGCACCAAAGCTCTTGCTGATAGATCTGTTCTCTACATGGGCGTTGGTATTTCCGGTGGAGAGCAGGGTGCCCGCCGTGGTCCGAGCATCATGGCTGGAGGCATACCCGAAGCCTACGCGCGGGTCAGACCCCTGCTGGAGGCTGTCGCCGCCAAAGCGAACGGTGAACCCTGTGTTGCCTATCTGGGCAGCGGGTCCGCAGGCCATTACGTGAAGATGGTCCATAATGGAATCGAATACGGTCTCCTGGAACTGATAGCTGAAACGTACGACCTCATGAAGCGCGGGCTCGCCCTTTCCGACAACGAATTGCACACGGTCTACGACACATGGAACCGCTCCGAACTCAGCGGTTACTTGCTGGAGATCACCGCTGACATCTTCTGTAAAAGTGACGACCGGGGAACAGGCAAGCGGCTCGTGGATGTTATTCTTGACGAAGCCAGGCAGAAAGGCACAGGCAAGTGGGCTTCGCAGGATGCGATGGAGCTACAGGTGCCCGTACCGACCCTGGACATGGCAGTTGTCATGCGTGACCTCTCCACGTACAAGACGGAACGGGAAGCGGCAAGCCGTGTGATCACCGGCCCCGTACCGGAGATGCCGGCGGGTCGCGCCCCATTTTTGAGACAGCTCAAGCAGGCTTTCTACGCGGCTATGGTTATCACATATGCGCAGGGAATGGCGCTCTTGTTTCGTGCGTCTCAGGCGTACGGATACGGGCTCAAGTTGGAGGATGTGGCACGAATCTGGCGAGCGGGATGCATCATACGGGCCGGCCTGCTCGAAGACATCCGTGCGGCATATTATAATCAACCGGCGCTCCCCAACCTGCTTGCGGACCCTGACCTTATGCGCGTTGTCGTTGATCGGCAGGAAGCGCTCAGGGAAGTCGTGAAGCGCGCGGTCGATTCCGGCATAGCAGTGCCCGCGCTGGCTGTTTCGCTCAGCTATTTTGATGGGTACCGGAGCGCGTGGCTTCCTGCCAATTTGATCCAGGCGCAGCGGGATTATTTCGGCGCGCACACGTATGAGCGCATCGATGCAAAAGGGATTTTTCACACGCGATGGGAGAGTGAATGACCCAGCCGGGACGCATAATTGCCGCATAGACAGCGGTTGGCAGCGGCCGGATGTTGTATGGTAGCATGTGTAGCGGGCTCTTCTGATACATTGCAAGAGAGAGCAGTGCCGCGAGCCACATGGCCAGGAAGAAGAAAAAACATCGACTCTTCAGGTTGATCAAGATCCTATTTGTGCTTGTGCTGTTGGCGCTGGTGGGTTTCGTCGGCTATTATGCGGTCTATCCTGACGTGTCCCGGCTGAAGCGCGAGAACCCCCGTAAAACATCCTTCATCGAATATCGGGAACGGGAGTGGAAACGGAAAGGCAAGAAGGTTGTAATCCAGAAGAAATGGATTCCCCTCGGGCGAATCTCCCCCTATCTTGTTAAAGCTGTTCTCATCGCCGAAGACGACAAATTCTGGTCTCATGAAGGTTTCGACTTCGATGCCATACAGAAGGCCATTGAGAAGGATCTGAAGGCGGGGAAGTTCAAGGTCGGCGGGAGCACCGTGAGTCAACAGCTCGTGAAGAATCTGTATCTCACGCCTACCAAGAATCCGGTACGGAAACTTGAAGAGGCGATCATAACATTCAGGGTCGAGAGAAATCTGTCGAAGAGGAGGATTCTGGAACTCTACCTCAACGTGGTAGAGTGGGGCGAGGGGATTTTCGGCATAGAGGCTGCTTCACTTTACTACTACGGAAAGTCTGCGGAAGCTCTCTCGGCAGAGGAGGCTTCGCGTCTCGCAGCAGTGCTTCCCAATCCACTGAAGTACAAGGTGAAGGGAGCATCAGCGTACGTGGAAAAACGGGCCTCTCTCATCTACGCGGTGATGGTGAAGAGGGGTATTGCGATACCAGAGTATGAAGAACTCAATGAGCCTTCTGAAAAGGAAGCAGTTCCCGAGCCATCCCAGTCTCAGGTAAGGGGCTCTGGTGAAGAAAAATCTCCGGATGTGCAGGATCAGTCGGACAACCGATGATCTCCCGGCGGCTGATGAACCTTTGAGAAACAGCCCGCAGGGCTGATGTACAGCGGTGGCATCATCAAGTGATGTAGAATCTAATTGAAAGCCGGTGGATAGATGGTTGATGGGGCCGCACAAGAGAGACTCCTGGTCGTCACCGTGCCTGTGGCAAATCTGAGGCGGGAGCCAAAAGAGGCGCGCAGGGCGCACCTCCGCGATGAGCTTCAGGAGACGCAACTGCTCTTCAATGAGACACTCCTTTACAGGAGCGAGCAGCCCGGCTGGTTTTCTGTGGAGGCGCGAGAACAGCTGAAGAGTGCAGGCAAGGGATGGCAGGGCTACCCCGGCTGGGTTCGGAAAGAGTGTGTCTCCTTTGTTGCAGAAGCACCGCGGTATAATGCGGTCGTGAAGAGGGCTGTTGCCCGTCTTGTGGCCGAGCCAACCGAGGGGGCTGCGCCCGTGCTCTTCCTTTCGTTGGGCACACGGCTGGTGCTTGTGGATGAGCCTGATGCGCAGGCGGGCCTATACGGCAAAGCGGCGATCGGAGGAACTAAGTACGCCTGGGTGCGCAAGGAAGATGTGACGACGACACTCCAGAACGCATCGATCTCTAGGCTCCGCAGCAACATTGTACAGACTGCCTCTCTATTTATCGGGGTACCCTATCTCTGGGGCGGCAGAAGCATGTTCATGGCTGATCTCACCGAGACTGTCACCGGCATCGACTGCTCGGGCCTTACAAACCTTATCTATCGGGTGCACAACATCGATATCCCGAGAGATGCACAGGATCAATGGCTTGCAGCGCACGTGACATCTGACGGGCCTCGTGAGAACAGCCCGGATGAGTCTCCGCGTCCGGGAGATCTCATTTTCGTCGCCCGGACCACGAGCCCTGATTCCATTGACCACGTGATGTTGAGCATGGGCGGAGAGTGGTTTATTGAAGCAGCCGAGACAGGAAGCAACGCGAGGGAGAAAACGTTTCAGCAAAAATTCGGCCTCGATTTGGCGCGCCTCGCGAAAATGAAGTTTACGGTTCAGGGCAAGCGGATATATTTTGCGGCCATAGAGCATTTTGCCGGGTCGCATTGATATCTCACAAGGAGGTTCACATGTCGGTATTGATGGAATTCAGCATGTTTCCCACGGATAAAGGGGAAAGCGTCAGTGCATATGTCAGCCGCATTCTCACGTTTATAGACGGGAGCGGAGTCTCCTATCGCCTCACGCCGATGGGTACGATAATTGAAACGGAGACCATGGAGGAGGCTTTGCGCATCATGAGCGAGGCCTACAAACGACTCGAGCCGGACTGCAAGAGGGTTTACGTGTCTGCGAAGCTGGACGTTCGCAAGGGTAGGAAGAGCGGCCTCACCCAGAAGATCGAATCGATCGAGAAGCATGCGGGTAAAAAGCTGGGCAGCTCCTGAGGGTACGAGATGCAGGGCCTAAGCGCGATGTTCGACCCGAAAGTCGTTGCTCTCGTGGGAGCAACCGAAAGGGAGTCGACGGCCGGTCGCAGTGTCCTGGAAAATCTTCTGAAATCCGGCAGGCAAAAAATACTCGCCGTCAACCCGAATGCAAAGGAGGCCTTGGGCCTACAGTGCTACCCTTCGGTGCGTCTTCTCCCGGCAAAGGCTGATCTGGCGGTCATTGCGGTGCGGGCTGGACTTGTATCAGCTGTTGTCAGTGAATGTGGCGAGGCGGGTATCAAGAGCGCTGTGATTATCTCCACCGGTTTTGGGGAGACGGGGGATACAGGCCGTGAGCTGGAAGGGGAGCTTCTGGCCGCCAGCCGCCGATTCGGTATAAAGCTGCTGGGTCCCGGGTCTCTCGGCATCATCAGGCCTTCCATCGGCTTGAATGCATCCCTTATCAACGTAGACCCTGAGCCGGGCGGTATTGCTTTCATCTCACAGAGCGGTGAACTCGGGGACACCGTTATGGAATGGGCACGGGATGCCCATATCGGGTTCAGTTTTTTTGTTTCACTCGGCAGGATGGTTGATCTCGACTTCGGCGATCTCATCGACTTCCTGGGAGAAGATTACGAAACGAGAAGCATAGTGCTCGATATGGAGCAGGTGGTGAATGCCCGACAATTTATGAGCGCTGCACGAGGTTTCGCGCGTGCAAAACCGATCATTGTTCTGAAACCGGGGCGGTATAAGGCCTCCCGCAAACCGACCGATCCCCCGCTGGAAATGGATGACCTCGTCTACGACGCAGCCTTCAGGCGGGTAGGGCTCCTCAGGATAAAGGAAGCCGGCGACTTGTTCGATGTAGCCCGGGTGCTCGACGCAGCCCGACTGCCCGCAGGACCCCGGCTCGCTATTATCACCAATGGTGTTACCGTAGGGCTCATGGCAAAGGACGTGCTGCTGGAGCAGGGAGGAGAACTGGCTCAACTCTCGGAATATTGTGTGCGGGAGTTGGATGAGAGTTTGCCTGGCTGGAACAAAGAAAATCCCGTCGTCCTGCCCGTGGACGCCGATCTCGAGCCGTACGAGAGGGCAATACGCTGTTGCCTTAAAGATGCCGGTGTCGATGCCCTGCTCGTGATACACCTGCCCCGCGCCCTGGTGACGCCTCTGGCGCTGGCCGAAGCCCTGGCGGCCATGGTCAAGAATGTGTCAAAGCCCATGTTGGCCGCAATGATGGGCGGCCGTTCGAGCAGAGAGGGTGCTGAGTTGCTCATAGCGAGCAACATACCGACCTACGGAACTCCTGAAGAGGCCGTCAAGGCCTATCTTCGTATGTACCGCCATAAGAGAAACCTTGAACTCCTGTATGAGACCCCGGAGGAACTTCCTCTCACCGAATCCTCTCCCAAGTATCGCTTTAAGGCGCTGCTGCGCAGGGAAACTGCTGATGGGGCAGGAATGCTGACGGCCGAACAGTCTTTCGAACTCCTCCGGGATTATTCGATTCCTGTTTTGCCATCTTACACGGTGACGGATAAGCAGCAGGCCCTCGGCAAAGCCGAAGAGCTGGGTTATCCTGTTATTCTGAAGCACAGCCCCGGTCCATCGTCCCGTGCCGGGGGGAGGCGTGTTCTGGGCGTTGCTTCCGAAGATGGTCTTCGCTCCGCGTTCGATGCGCTGCTGCGAGACGTGGAGGATGACGGGGAGGGAGGGCTCGCGTCGATAACGATTCAGAAAATGACCGCTAATGTCGAGTATCAGTTGATCGTGCGAGCGGAGCGGCACAAGGATTTCGGGGCTGTCATGCTCTTCGGAACAGCGGGTTTGGGCTACGAGCTTTTTCATGATTACTCTGTTGCCCTGCCTCCTTTGAATCAGACGCTTGCCCATAGGCTCATTGAAGAAACAAAGGCATACGAAATGTTACAGGGCTATCGCGGAAGACGACCCGCAGACATGAAGCAATTAGAACAGATACTCGTGAGCATCTCAAACCTGATAGTTGACTTCCCGGAAGTTACGTCCCTCCACATAGATCCGATGGTTGTTTCTGAGGGCAGCATTTTTGTGGTGGCTGCAGATATCAGTGTGGCAGCAGTTCCAACTTCCGGAACTTCGCTGTATCCGCATCTGGTAATCACTCCTTACCCGAGCCGCTATAACACGCAATGGACACTACGGGATGGAACCGAACTTGTCGCACGATCCATCAGACCTGAGGATGAGCCGTTAGTGCACGAGATGCTCACCACGGTTTCCGCAACTTCGTTGAAGCAGCGATTCTTCAGCCCCATCAAGAACTGGACGCACGATACGCTGGTCAGGTTTTGTAATATAGACTACGAGAGGGAGGTGGCGATTGTCGTAATGCCCAGAGACCAAAAAAGAATCATCGGCACCGTACGGCTTATTATACAGCCTGACTTCAGTAGTGGAGAGTTTGCAGTGATGGTGCACGATAGATTTCAGGGCAGAGGCCTCGGGCAGAAACTGCTCAATCTTGTGATAGGTATAGCCTACGAAAAGGGGCTTGAAGAGGTTGAGGCGATTGTGCTCACAGACAACGACCGGATGCTTGCCTTAGCAAAGAAACTGGGATTTAAACGAAAGGCCCTGCCGGAAGGGATAAGCCGGATCGTGCTCCGCCTGTCGGAAGAACAGGTTGCAGCCACGTAAGGTTCAGGACGATCGAGAAAGGCGGATACGGAATTTTTCCACGAAATGATCCGGGTTGTATGACAACTTGGCCTCTCTCAGGCCGGGCTCTCCCAGATCCTGCTCCCTGTTCACCCAGGGTACGTTCTGCCATTGCTTTTCGCAGAACTGCTGGTTAATCATCGCATACAGACCGCGAATATCCATGTTAGCCTTTTCGATATGAACCACCACGCTCTCCTTGTTAAGAAGCTCGCCGATCGTGAAAGCCTCGACCTTGCCATGTATGAGAATGACCGCGCCTGCCACATTCAGTCCCTCAAAATTGGCTAAGGCTTCCCTGATGGCCTCCCACTCGCTTGACAGGCTCAGGTCGTCCTCGCAGCGGCGCACGTCGCACCAGACATCCATCAGGTCCAGGCATGCGTTCTTGTGGACGCCGTTGAGGGCCTCGTAAGTAAAACCGTAGGAGCGGAGAAAATAATTGATATGGTTTCTCTTGGCCCTGTAGTTACCTCCCTGCAACTGGATCAGGTCTTCGGTCCGGTACACATAGTCAAAATGATCGCGTAGGGGCTCAATGACAAAGTCGGGATTTCCCTGCAGCTCTGCGACGAGCCGTTGATCGGCCCTCTCAATGGCAGCTCTGTGGACGCCCCTGGCCTCGTGAAGCCAGTTCAGGAGCTTGACCACAACGGCATGCCGGTTCGGCGGTCCTATAGGCGTAAGCACGTAGGGCTCTCCATTGGGATCGGACCCGAGAACAATGAGCCAGTCCTCGTACAAGGACCAGAGAAAATTGTAATGATTTCTCCATATGAAGAGGTTGGTGAAGGTCAGCTCTGAATTTGTTGGCTGATAGTTCCACAGCCTGTCGTGAATCAGGTCACGATCGCCGAGCTCGACCGGTTTGAATTCCGGGAATTCTGGACTTGTGCTCATCGAGGTTTTTCATTATACACATTCCTGCGTTCTTCTGCCACTGAAGGAGAGAGATTTCGCGCGAAGTGCACACCTCTTTCCGGTCCGGATGACCTTATCTGTTTACAGATCGAACCGGGTATGATAGCGTGTCTCGAAGTGACAACTGCAGAGGAGGGATGGCATGGTGTTGAAGGATAAAGTGGCGATCATTACCGGCGGCGGGAAGGGTATCGGCAGGGCTATCGCGCTCGGCTTTGCAGAAGAGGGGGCAGCGGTGGTAGTTTCGGGGCGTACCCCGTCTGTTCTTGAGGACGTGGCGCGGATGATCAGGGAGAAGGGTGGGCAGGCTCACACGATAGAGACTGACGTGAGCGACGAGCAGCAGGTGGAGCGGATGGTTGCCCAGACCCTGAGCACGTTCGGGAGGATTGATATACTGGTCAATAATGCCGGTATAATGGGTCCCACGGCCAACGTGGTCGATATGGAGCTCGCAGACTGGAACGAGACTTTGGCAATTAACTTAACAGGAAGCTTGCTCGCATGTAAGCACGTGCTCCGGCACATGATACCCAGAAATGCGGGAGCCATCGTCAATATCGGATCAGAACGCGGCAGGACCGGGGACGGAAAATCAGGCTCTCCCATGAGGACGCCTTACTCCTGCTCCAAAGCAGGCATGATCGCGCTGACAGAGTCTCTTTCGGTGGAAGTTGGCAGGTATAATATCCGCGTGAATTGCGTAACGCCCGGCCCTGTCAAGGGCGAGCGCATCATCAACGTGCTGAAGGCTAAATCGAACGTGACCGGCGAGAACGTCGATGAGCTTTGGAATAAGCTGGTTGAACCCTTTTCCTTGAGGAGGGCAGCCGAGGAAGAAGAAGTAGCTGCCGCAGCCGTCTTCCTCGCATCCGACAAGGCGAGCGGCATTACGGGGCAAACGTTATCTGTAACGTGCGGTCAACGCGTACTATTCTAGTCACCGGGGTTGTGGGTCTTAATTGTCGAGTGGCGCCGCCATGTCTCGACATATTTGTCGGTCATGCCAAGGAGCCTGGAATAGAGTCAAATAATTACAATAACTTGTGCTAGAGGAATTCGGTACGATTATTGCTCAGTGTGCGATATAGTGTATCAGTGAGGAGGATGATATGAAAAAGGTTGTCTTGATTACGCTGTGTTTCGCGGGGGTAGTATGGTTGGCCTGCCCCGGATCTGGCTACGCCCACGGCGGGTCGTACTACGGCTGGTATGTGCCCGGAGCTTTTCTCGGAGGTATGCTCTTCGGCGCTGCTATCTCCCGTCCGTATCCGGCACCGCCGCCTGCATACGGCTATCCCGCGCCCGCACCCGCTTATGCGTACCCGGCTCCTGTGTATGCGTATCCCTACTACGGGCCGCGCTATTACTGGGGACCTCGTTATTATGGTGGTTACGGGTACCGAGGGGGTTACTACGGCGGACGAGGCTATTACTGGCACAGGTGATAAGGCAGTGTGTACGGGGGTGGGGCAGTATTCTCTCTGCCCCCTAATAATTAACCAAAAAGTAATATCGTATTACAATTGAGTATTTTCAGATTCAAATAGCTGAATAAAAAATTGTATTTGGTAATTGCACCTGGCTCCCCGGGCGTCTTCGTGCTTAGTGCTCGCCGGGTTCATAATGCAGCCGCGTTTTCTTCTTCAGCCGGCCGAACTTGGTGTATTCATCGGGGCCGTTGAAAGACGGGCAATAGAGTTCAATGTCTGCCGTATCGGAAAAAATCAGCGAATCGTTCTCCCTCTGCGTAACATGAGCGTGGAGCCAGAGCCGGTAATTACCCATCGTGAAGGTCAACACGTTCCCGTTGAGGGAGACAAAGTCTGAGCGGCGTTTCAGCCTGGAGATGGTGAGGACGAGGCACGCCCGGTAATTGTGCCTTGCCCACGTGTCGGAGGCCTCCTGAACGTAGGTCTTATCCTCTTTGCTCAGCGAGAAGCCTTTGGAGGCGACGACATCTTCGATGGTCTTGAAAGGGTGGGTGTGAAAATCACCGAGGAACTCATACTGCGGCCAAAAGGAAGTCACTATATCCTTTTTCAGGGTAAAGGCTTCAGGGTAAGGGCGGCAGAAGGATTTGCCAAACTCAGCCGATATGTCCATTGAAACCAGGTCCACGCTATAGAGGGTTCTCCCGTCGGCCTGTGTAACCTCGTGGCCCCACACGAGACCGAAGGTCTCTGTCATTGCCTCCTTGTGCCGCCTGCCCGCCTTGCGGTAAATGGTATAGGCCTCCAGCCCGTGAAGGCACATCTGAATGGCCGCACTTTCGGAGACCCTGATAACGTACCCTTTTTCGTTGAAATCTAAGCCCATACGATCTTCCCTCGATCCTCTCTGCTTTATTCTAACACAGGGAAGACGCTTCGGCTACCCCCGCTCCTCGGGCAAAGGCATGACCGGACACTATACCACGAGAGGACAGGGATAGGAAAATTCGCTGATTCGGTCGCGGCAGTCGCTAGATGTGTGTACCGATGGTGAAAATGCAGAAGTCTCTCTGGCCCAGACGTTCAGCTTTGGTCGACTTTCCTGAGGCGACAGCGATGATCTGTTCGAATATGCGCTGGCCTGCGTCTTTAAGTGTCTCGCTGCCTTTGAGCACGCGGCTTACGTCTACATCAATCGCATCTCTCATAGTCCGGTATAATTCTCCGTTCGCGGTGAGTTTGATCACCGGCGCAATCGGAGACCCTATGGGGGTGCCGCGGCCCGTGGTGAACACAACGATCTGCGCGCCGCCCGCCACCATGCCCGTGAGCTGCTCGATGTCGTGGGCAGGGGTATCCATGAAAACAAGCCCTTTCCTCGTCGGTGCGAACGCATAGGGGATCGCTTCCTCCAGGGGTGCTGTGCCGGCCTTATAGATACATCCGAGGGACTTTTCTTCGAGGGTTGTGATGCCCCCTGCGATATTGCCGGGGGAAGGGTTAGCCTCCCTGATATTCTGCCCCGAATCGATCGCCTGTTTCTCCCACCATGCAGTGGCTTCGATCACCTTTCTGCCGACATCCAGCGTTCTGGCCCGTCTGGCGATAATATGCTCTGCGCCGATCAGTTCCGGGGTCTCGGAAAGGATCACGGTGCCTCCCGCAGCGATAAGAAGATCGCTCGCCACACCGAGCGCCGGGTTGGAGGCAAGCCCCGACGTGTAATCGGACCCCCCGCACTCCGTCCCAAGGATCAGCTCATTGAGCGGTATCGGCTCGCGCGCAGCCCGTGCCGCCTCCGCGAGCATTGCCCTGACGAATCGTCTTCCTGATGCGGTTGTCTTTCGTGGCCCGCCACTCGACTGAATCTCTATGAACTCAACCCTCTTACCGCTTTCGGAGATCGCCTCTGCAACCTCTCGTGCGGGCACGCTCTCGCAGCCCAGCCCGACCACCAGCACTGCGAAAACGTTAGGGTTAGTGCCAAACCCAACGAGAACTCTCTTGGTTTGCTCGCGGTCAGCACCTATCTGGCCGCAGCCGAGGATATTGGGCAGATAGGCCGCGCCCTTAAGGTTGCGCGTGATCGCATCCGCAACATGCTGTGAGCAGCCCACGCTGGGAATCACAAGAACATGGTTTCTTGTGCCGGCCTTTCCGTCTGATCTGCGATATCCCTGGAACGTCATAACCCTTCTTCCGCTTTCTTTTCGTGGCTTCTGATATTGTGGACATGTGCGTGTTCACCGGGCAGGATCCGTACGACTGCTATACCTATTGGCTCGCCATACTTGACCACATACTCTCCCGCGCCGATCTCGCATAGCGCGAATTTGTGGCCTGCCGGAACGGTCGAGGGAAGAGTAATCCGCTCGGTTCGAGCCTGATGCTCGATCGAAAGAGTGGTGCCGGCCTCTATCGATTCGAGAGCCGTAGCCACGTTGTCTTTTTCGCTGATAATGATCGCTTTACATTTCAAGGCCGCTCCAAAAACCGGGTGCCCACGGCACTCAGGCCATTATCGGAACTATGAGTCCTCCCGCAGGAAAAATGGCCACGCGGGCACGGGGAAAAGCGCCCTTCATTCGGGCCAGCCCCTCTTCCAAAGAGGATGCGTGCTCCATCCCCATCACCGTAGCCTCTTGTTGGGAGACTTCCTGCGAGACAAGTATTACGCGCATTTCGGGTCGTATGAACACGTTGGTCATGGCCATGTTGTAGTCCATGGGCTTTTCAGGAAGAAAAGCCTCTCCTTTTTCCAGCGACGTTCGAATGTACTCGGCAGGTTTGTTGCCGGAGGCCTCCCGTATTCGATTGAGAGAGTTGAGAAATTCCGGAGGTATCGGCTCGGCGAGCGGCGCAAAGAGTAGTACGCCACCCCCCTCTCTGGTGACCATGGAGGCTGGCATAAGGCCCTTGAAGAGCTGGTTGCCGTGAATGTGCGGAAAAACCGATGCAATGGTTAGATCCACCTTATCGGTGAATGTATGTCCCAATTCGGCGAAACAGATCTCTACGGCCCTCGCAAAGGCGTTGGCCGGATTGCCGGCTGTTATGCTGGTGATGGAGCCGCTGGCATCGTACACGCAGTTTACAGAAAGATGCAGTCCTGCCGCAACGGCCACTTCAGCGATTTCTTCATGGAAGGGGTTACCTTTGGTCACACCTACCGCCGCTCTGGGATGGAGCACATTCTTCGGATGGTGCACTTTGATGGAGTCGAAATCGGACACTCCTGGAAAGACTATTTTCGGACCGCCTCCGAAACCGGCCATCGGGTGAGGCAGGATGGAACTGATACCGATTCTCAGATCAGCCTGAGCCACGGCAGGATTGATCTTGACCACTCTGTTGGTGCCCGCAATGGGAACAGGGACAAGATCACTCTGCCAGGCATTGTGCTGAACCACCCGGCGCGAGGAAAGTATCACTTTGCTCAGTCGTTTTTCAAGCTGTTCTTCAGTCAGCCGAGGATGCGTGCCGAGCGCGACAACTATGGTCACGTTCGCCGGCGCATAGCCCCGTTCGTCAAGGTAAGGTAAGAGAATTCCCAGAATTTCGGTAACCGGCGTCGGACGAGTAAGATCATCGACGATGATGGCAACTTTTTTGGAAGGTGATGCCGACTCTTTCAGCTGCGGCACATCATCTATCCGGACAAGCGCCTCCCTGAGCATCTGCTCTACTGAAGGCGCGTTCTTACTCCTCTCTTTCGGTCGCACAAAATGAACACAGGCCCATTCGTCGGGCAGCGTGAACATAACCCTGTTTTCCTTATCGCTCTGCAGATAATACTGATCTTTCATGTTCGCCATGCATTCCTCCTGCGAGGCAGAATTGCCCCCGGTTTCGAACAACGGTGCAATTAACCTTATTTTTGGTAGCACCGCGTGTAGCCCGTGTCAAGAAAAATCAATTTCTAGGTTCTGCGGTGCTGGAGCACTTCCGGGTTGAGCAGATTGGGCGGGACTTTGCCCTCCAGTCCGGCGGAGAGGTTTTCCGCGGCGAGCGACGCCATCCTGGTTCGCGTTTCCAGCGTTGCGCTTCCCACGTGCGGCAGGAGTATTACATTCTCCAGTTCCATCAATCCGCTCTCGAGTACCGGTTCGTTTTCGTACACGTCGAGGCCGGCGCCTGCGATTATGTTCGACCGAAGAGCCTTTACGAGCGCTTTCTCATCGACAACCGGTCCCCGTGCCGCATTAATCAGACAGGCCGTCGGCTTCATGAGGGCGAGTTCGCTTTGGCTGATGAGATGGCGGGTTTCCTCGTTCAGGGAGACGTGAAGGCTGACAAAGTCCGCCTCTTTCAAGAGGCGCTCAAGGTTTGCGTATTCTGCGTTCAATTCCTGCTCTCGCTCTCCGGCGATCTTCTGCAGGTCGTTATAAAGGATGCGCATGCGAAATCCTCTGGCCCTTTCTGCTACGGCCTGCCCGATGCGGCCGAAGCCCACTATGCCAAGAGTTTTGCCACTCACCTCGCGCCCCAGAAAGAGCATGGGTGCCCAGAACTTGAACTCACCGCGCCTTACCAGCTTATCGAGCTCCACGATGCGCCGGGACAGTGCCAGGACTAGGGCGAAGGTTAGATCGGCGGTGGCGTCGGTGAGCACATCCGGCGTGTTCGAAACCGGGATTCCCCTGGCAGTGGCGGCTCCCAAATCCACGTTGTCGTAGCCAACCGCCATTTGCGCTATCATCCGGAGCCGCGGTGTGCGGTCGAGCAGTTCGCTGTTGATGATATCTCCGACGAGTGAAATCAGACCGTCCTTGTCCGCCAGTGCGCGCAGAACGCGCTCTCTCTCCATCGGTCTGTCCTGAGTGTTTGCCTCGACGTCGAAGCGCTGCCTTAATGAACGCAGCACATCATCCGGAATGCGGCCGGTGACAAGTATTTTTTCTCTGTTCCTTCGATGCGCCACTCAGTATTGGTAACACGGCCGGGCAGCAGGCTGCAAGGCTTTTTGATCAGTCTTCTCTGGCCGGCCCAAGGACGCTCACAGCCCTGATCCTGTCGGCCGAGGTGTCCTGAAGGTCAAATGAGACCTGATAGTTTTTTTCATGCAAGGGGCACATCAGACGCGAGGTGATCCTGATGACACTTGGCTGCTCGCCTTTTTTTCCTTTTCTGGCAGTGATCAGTGTCTTGGCCCTTTCAACCTGGAGCCTGTATCTGTGATGACCCTTGCAGTGAGGGCATACCTGCACCTGGATAGTTTCTTCACTCATGGTTTTAAGAATTATCGGTCAGGCAGCGGTTCTCATTAGCTAGAGGGCCTCGACATTGTATGAGTGGAACAGACTCGAGAAACCTCTTTGCAGCACGCGAGACATCGCCGATGCGGACCGGAATGCGATGTCTGATGGCACAAAAAAAGGGAGAGAATAGATCCCTCCCTTTTTTTGCACTGCGGTAAACGTGCTTACTTGCCAGGCGCAGGAGCGGGCGCAGGCGCAGGCGCAGGAGCTTCTTTCTTCTCTTCCTTCGGAGCTGCCTTCTTCTCTTTCTTCGGAGCCTTCTTCTTCGGAGCCTTCTTCTCCTTAGCCGGCTCTTTCTTCTCCATCTTCTCCGGTGCTGCCGGTTTCTCAGGTGCCGCTGCCGGTGCCTGCGCGAAGCCGGTGGCTGCGAATGCAACCGCAATCACTACTGCGAACACGAACATCAATGCCTTCTTCATTCTTCCCTACCTCCGTTGTGTTATTTAATACTTCCTGAGAACCTCTAGATGCATCAGCTATGCCACAGTTCGTTAATGAGAGAGAATGCGTTTTTCCGAAGCAAAATTAGGGGCTTGACGCGAGCAGCGTTCAGAATTTCCGAGCATTTTGTGCGATTGCGGCGCGGGCAGTCGTATTTTTCCGACGCGTAAAAGCATCTGGTCGGATTTTTCCGACTGGCAAGAACAAACAGCGATGCTTTGCAGATCCGTAGCTGTCGCGGTATGCGTGCGTTAGATTCTGCTTGAGAGCCCGCCTGGCGACCGGAATATCAACCCGGGCCTACGTTATAAGTCCGGTATTACGCACCTCGAAAAAACCTGCGCGGTTCACAGCATGCCTCGACGCAGGTTTTTCTTGCAAAAAAATTAAAAAATCTGTATCATGCTCGTGCAGCGGAGCGAACAAGCTACACGTTGACGTGTAGAGAGACCAAGGGCGTTCTTTACGAGGACGCCCTTTTTTTATTTATTCCACGCTGCAGCATGACGCGTCTTTCGTTACGGGAATGACGGGCGGCGCGAAGCAGTTCTTTCCACTACTTCGGGAGGAGGAGAATCATGATCAATACCGGTGATACCGCGTGGGTACTCGTCTGTACAGGGCTCGTCATGCTCATGACCCCGGGACTTGCCTTTTTCTACGGCGGCATGGTGCGGCGAAAGAATATTCTTGGCATTCTGATGCAGTGCTTTACCGTGCTGTGCATATTGTCGCTGCAATGGATTCTATTCGGCTACAGCCTTTCATTTGCGCCATCAAAAGGCTTCTTCGGCAGTTTGAGCTGGTTCGGTTTGAACGGTGTCGGCTTCAAGCCTTACGCAGATTACGCAGCTACGATTCCGCATGAGCTGTTCATGCTTTTCCAGGCCATGTTCGCTATCATTACACCTGCTCTCATCATCGGTGCCTTTGCCGAACGAATGAAATTTTCGGCGTTCTTGCTTTTTACGGTACTCTGGGCCACCTTTGTGTATGACCCGGTTTGCCACTGGGTCTGGGGTGCTGGAGGCTGGTTGAAGGAGCTGGGTGTGCTCGATTTCGCAGGAGGCTCGGTCGTCCACATCAACGCAGGTATCGCTGCTCTCGTGACCGCGCTCATGATCGGGAGGAGAAAGGGGTACGAAAATAAGCCTGTGCCGCCCCACAACCTTCCCTTTACGGTTCTCGGCACAGCGCTCCTGTGGTTCGGCTGGTTCGGCTTCAATGCAGGCAGCGCACTGGCCGCAAATGAATTGGCGGTGCACGCCTTTCTCGTGACACACACCGCAGCAGCGAGCGCGGGTGCCACATGGGCACTCCTTGAGTGGGTTTTTAATGGGAAACCGACTATATTCGGCACCATTACCGGCTCAATAGCAGGTCTTGCGACCATCACTCCCGCATCCGGCTTCGTCACCGCAGGAGCCGCGTCTGCGATAGGGTGCGCGGCAAGCGTTGTCTGCTTCATTGCTGTTGCCGAGATAAAGCCGCGTCTTGGTTACGATGATTCCCTCGACGCTTTTGGCGTGCACGGTGTTGGTGGCATGCTTGGTACACTTGCTGTGGGGCTTTTCGCGTCGAAGGCAATTAATCCCGCAGGTGCCGACGGATTACTGTACGGCAATCCCCGCCAGCTCCTCGTGCAGTTCACGGCTGTGGCAGTGGTTACGGTCTACAGCCTCGTCGTGACCTACCTTATCATGAAATTTGTGAACGTGCTGGTAAAGGTCAGGGTGCCTGATCGAGAGGAGATTATGGGGCTTGACCTAACCCAGCATCATGAACACGCGTATACCCTGTTAGAATAGCGATGGCTATAAGTGAGCAGTAAGCAGTGAGCAGTTATAGTCAAACGTGAGGGCTGAGCGGACGTAAACTAGTGGGCAGTGGGGAGTTGGCGGGATGGTTACCAAAAGGGCAGCGCGTTTACTTGTAAATAGAGTTACCCAGAGACTGGGTCTGCACGAAGAAGTGTAAGCCATCGATGGCGCTTTCTCACGAGAGCGCCATTTTTATTGCAAGGGGTGAGACGAAGGCGTCTCTGTTCCACGCTGGAACAGCGACGCCTTCTTTATTTCAAGGGAATGGGAAGGAGGAACAATCATGATTAATGCAGGTGATACGGCATGGGTTCTCATCTCTACAGGCCTGGTAATGCTCATGACCCCGGGACTGGCCTTTTTTTACGGAGGCATGGTACGCCGAAAGAATGTGCTGGGTGTACTGATGCAATGTTTTACGATTCTCTGTGTCCTCAGTCTCCAGTGGGTGCTCTTCGGCTACAGTCTTTCGTTCGCACCGGGTAAAGGGTTTTGGGGAGGCCTCCAATGGGTGGGGCTTGCGGGAGTCGGTGCAGATGCGTTCAAGGACTACGCTCCCACCATACCACACACGGCCTTCATGATCTTTCAGGCAATGTTCGCTGTCATCACGCCAGCCCTCATCATCGGGGCGTTTGCGGAGAGAATGAAGTTTTCGGCATTCCTCCTCTTCACCTTGCTCTGGGCGACCTTCATCTATGATCCTGTTGCCCATTGGGTCTGGGGTGTTGGCGGCTGGCTCAAGGAGCTTGGCGCGCTTGATTTTGCAGGCGGTACGGTCGTGCACATCAATGCGGGCATCGCCGCCTTGGGAACCGCGCTCTTTATAGGCAAGAGAAAGGGGTACGACAAAGCCCCGGTTCCTCCGCACAATCTGCCCCATACGGTTCTCGGCACAGCGCTTTTGTGGTTTGGCTGGTTCGGCTTCAATGCGGGCAGCGCACTGGCGGCGAACGGTCTGGCAGTAAATGCCTTCGTCGTGACTAATACGGCCGCCGCAACTGCCGGGTTGACGTGGGCGGTCATTGAGTGGATCACGAACGGAAAACCGACCATCTTCGGTACCGCAACCGGCGCGGTCGGAGGGCTTGTTGCCATTACGCCCGCCGCCGGCTTTGTGGGGCCGATGTCGGCGATCATCATCGGCATCTTTGTGAGTGTGATCTGCTTCATAGCCGTAGCAGTGGTTAAGCCGAAGCTCGGATACGACGATTCTCTGGACGCGTTCGGTGTGCACTGTGTCGGCGGCATCTGGGGAGCGCTGGCAACAGGGCTTTTTGCGAGCAAGCTTATCAACCCGGATGGTGCTGACGGTCTCTTTTTCGGCAATCCTAAGCAGTTCCTTATACAGTTGCTTGCAGTGGCAATTACGCTGGCCTACAGTTTTGTTGGCACCATGATTATTTACAAGGTTGTTGACTGGATCATGGGCATGAGGGTACAAGAGAAGGACGAGATAATGGGACTCGACCTGACACAGCACCATGAACACGCTTACACTATACTTGAATAGGGGGAAGGGTATGAAACTGATTATTGCTATCATAAAACCGGATAGGCTGGAGGCCGTGAAGCAGGAACTCTACAAAGCAGAGGTAAATCTCATCACGGTCAGCGAGGTGCTTGGCCACGGACGCCAGATGGGTATCACCGAAGTGTACCGGGGCGTTAAAGAGATGGGCAATCTGTTGCGCAAGGTGCAACTCCTCATCGCAGTAAATGATAATTTTGTGGAGTCCACCATCAATGCTATCCTGAACGGAGGCAGAACGGGTGAGATCGGCGACGGTAAGGTTTTCGTACTGCCGCTCGAAGAGTGTATCCGCATCAGGACAGGAGAGAAGGGAGGCACAGCCATAGGATAGGAAGTGCGCCTATCGCGACATCGGGTCATTCGCCCGCGGGCACTAGAACGAAAAGCCCTAGATGCCCGGAGAGCTAGGCCCGATGTTTACTCTTATCACTTGAAATTTAGGAATGTTCTGTGTAAGTATAGTTTGTATTTCGGTACATTGGCGTACCAGCTTCCCCTCACCGACTCCGAGGGACTCCTTATTATCGTTCCGAACAGCGACGTTCAGACAGGACTAGTGTAGAAACACGCGCTTGTCCGCCCCCACAAGAGGAGAGGCGCGACTTCACACAAATACGTAGGGTCGTTACAGTGTGATCATACACTTTAAGGAGGAGCCATGGACAAAAACCCGGAAAAAAAGAACAAGACAATACGTTGGAATGGCGGCATAACCGGAAAAGATCTACAGAATGTGGGGAAGCTGATAAAGGATAATAAGATCGAGATCGTTGACTTGAAGTTCAATGATCTGCCCGGGCTGTGGCAACATTTTTCTATTCCAGCATCCGAATTGACCGAGATCGATGATCCCGTACAGTCCATCTGGGAAGAGGGGATCGGCTTTGACGGGTCCTCGATCAGGGGTTTTCAGAAAATCAACGAGTCAGACATGATCCTGCTGCCCGACCCGACTACCGCTGTGGTCGATCCGGTCTGTGAGGTGCCCACGCTCAGTGTCTTGTGTGACATTTACGATCCGATTACCAAGAAGCCCTACACCCGCGACCCGCGCTACGTTGCAAAAAAAGCAGAAGAGTTCCTGAAGACAACTGGTTTTGCCGATCAGAGTTTCTTCGGTCCGGAGCAGGAGTTTTTCATCTTTGACGATATCCGCTTCGATCAGACGGAGAATGCGGGCTACTACTTCATCGATTCCATCGAAGGCGAATGGAATTCGGGCCGCGACGAAAAGCCGAACCTCGGGTATAAGCCTCGCTACAAAGAGGGTTACTTCCCTGTGCCGCCGCATGACTCGCTCCAGGACCTGAGGAGCAAAATTATCCTGACTATGATCAAGGCGGGGATAAAGGTCGAAGTGCATCACCACGAAGTTGCAACTGCCGGGCAGTGTGAGATCGACATGAAATTCGGTCCTCTGGTTAAAATGGCAGATCAGTGTCTCATGTACAAGTATATCGTGAAGAACGTGTCTAAAAAGAATAATATGGTGGCGACTTTCATGCCCAAGCCTCTCTTTGGTGACAACGGCTCAGGTATGCACACCCACATCTCACTCTGGAATAAAGGTACCAATATCTTCTACGACGCAGCTGGATATGCGGGCATCAGCAAACTGGGCAAATATGCGATTGGGGGCCTTCTGAAACACGCGTCCGCCCTGCTTGCCTTCTG
This sequence comes from Syntrophorhabdales bacterium, assembly GCA_035541455.1. NCBI lineage: Bacteria > Pseudomonadati > Thermodesulfobacteriota > Syntrophorhabdia > Syntrophorhabdales > Syntrophorhabdales bacterium. The sequence goes on along the minus strand of DATKNH010000046.1, from coordinate 27,345 downwards.
TGCTCCGACTACAAACTCATACAAGAGACTCGTGCCGGGATACGAAGCGCCGGTCAACCTGGTCTACTCGGCACGTAATCGCTCGGCCGCTGTCAGAATTCCGATGTATTCGGACAACCCGAAGGCTAAACGGCTTGAATTCAGGCCGCCGGACTGCACCTGCAACCCTTATCTCGCGTTCCCTGCCATCATGATGGCCTGTGTTGACGGTATAATAAACAAAATAGATCCTGGAAAACCGACTGACGTAGACACCTATCACATGGATCCGGAAGAATTTGCAAAGATTCCAACAGTGCCCGGCTCCCTGGAAGCCGCAATCGGTGCACTGGAGAAGGATCATGAGTTCCTGCTCAGGGGCAACGTCTTTACACAGGATGTGATCGATGTGTGGGTCGAATATAAGAGGGAGAACGAGATAGACCCGATCCGCTTGCGGCCGCATCCCTACGAATTCCATCTGTACTTTGACATGTAGGGTTACGCAGGAGATCAGCTCCCGGCTGCTAACGCCGACGAGGTAGTGCGTTCTGCCCGGGAGGCGCGTGTTCTTTATTGGAGTCAAACATGGACAAGTCTGTCTTGATCGTGAAGCATGTGGAACAGGAAGGTCCCGGCCTGCTTGGAAAGTCATTTGAAGAGGCAGGCTGGAGGCTCGTGCCTGTAGAGCTTGGCCGTGGAGAATCGCTGCCGGAGCGTCTGGATGGCTTCGCGGCAGTCATTGCACTCGGGGGGCCGATGAACGTATATGAAGAAGAGGCTTACCCCTTTCTTAAAAAGGAAGATGTGCTGATAAAGGAGGTACTCAGGGCTGAGATACCCTTTCTGGGTATCTGCCTCGGTGCCCAACTCCTGGCCAAAGCCTGCGGCGCCCGCGTGATGAAAGCGGCCCAGAAGGAATTGGGATGGTACACGGTCACATTAACAAAAGAAGCGAGGCAGGACAGGCTCTTCAAACAGGTAGAGAGCCCCCTGACCGTTTTTCAGTGGCATGAAGATACGTTTGATATTCCCGATAGTGGCGTGCTGCTTGGAACATCTGTGATTGTCCGGAATCAGGCTTTCAGGATGGGGAGTTGCGCCTACGGTTTGCAGTTCCACATCGAAGTTTCTCTGGACATGATTGAAGATTGGATGAAGGGCGAGAAAGATGTTGATGTGCACAATATTCTCCGCCAGGGCGCCATCGTTAAGCGAGCCCTCGACGAACAGGCAGCGACCATCTTCGGCAATTTCAGGCGTCTGGCCGAATCAGCGACCCGGCTAAAACGGGTGACACAGCTCTTTCTCGACAGGAAGCCTGAAAGTTTTCGGACTCTCTGGTGGGACGAGAAAGGGAAAGTTCTTGTCCCGGGAGAAGCCCTGAGTTCCTTAGTATAAGGAGCTTGACAAAGGATTTGCGGGTTTGTTAAGATAACGCTTCGGCACGAAGGCGTGCACGCAAACGACAGGGGCGTCCATCGGGCGCCCCTTTTTTCCCGTGCGTTAGGATACCTATGGAAAAGGAATTCAACTTCGCCATTTTTTTCTGTCAGCGGCTTGATCCTGAGCAGGACGTGAACCGGCGGGCTCTTGAAAAGGAGCTTGGCTCGCGGATAAAATTCTTTACCCTTCCCTGTTCAGGTAGGATAGAGTCACTTCATCTGATGCGCGCCCTTGAGGCCGGAGCAGATAAAGTCTATCTTGTTACGTGCCCTGTAGGAGCCTGCCGCTATAAGGAAGGCAATACGAGGGCAAAAAAGAGAGTGGAATTTGCCCGCAAGCTCATAGAAGAGATCGGTCTCGAGCCTGAGCGTTTTGAACTGATCCATGCCTCCTCACCTTTTCCGAACACCATTGATGACATAGCCCGCATGCTGATCAGCAGGGAAAAGGGGCTGACTCAATCACCGCTCAATGCCAGAGAGACGAAAGAAGCAGCGCGCAACACTCCGTGACACGACATGTGAGTATGTAGTTGCGCAGCATAGGAGTCGTATATGATTACTGCAGAAAGAAAGCCTCTTCCGGAAATTAAGGAAAGCATCTCCCCTTACAAGAAATTATTGATCGTTGGCTGTGGTACGTGTGTTGCCGAATGCGCCTCGGGAGGAGAGAAGGAAGTTGCTCTTCTTGCATCAGCGCTGCGCATGGACGCGAAGAAAGAGGGGCGGCGTGTGGAGATACGCGAAATTACGCTCGATCGTCAGTGTGTCTATGAATTCATCGACCAGCTCACCGCATTGATCGATCAGTGTGACGCGATTCTTTCCCTGGGCTGCGGCGCCGGTGTGCAGGCAATCGCCGAGATTTTTCCGAAGATCCACATCGTTCCGGCGCTCAACACGACCTTCATCGGCCAGACACGGGAGGCGGGCCTGTGGGTTGAGAACTGCCGGGCCTGTGGCGATTGCAAGCTGGACAGGTTCGCAGATGTCTGTCCGATAACGCGCTGCGCGAAGAGCCTGTTCAATGGTCCTTGCGGCGGCTCAAAGGGAGGATACTGTGAGGTTGATCCCGAGACGCCGTGCGCATGGCACTTGATAGTGACGCGGTTGGAAGAGAGCAATCGTCTCGATAAACTGGGCTCTGTGCAACCACCTGCCAATTGGTCGAAGAAAGAGGGCAAGGGCCCGAGGAAAATCGTGCGGGAGGATCAGAGAAATTGAAACCGGAGAGCCGACTTAGAAAAATACTGGCTGCAGGCCAGTTCGCCGTCACTGCCGAGTGCGGGCCACCCAAGGGGGCGGATCCCGAAGCGGTGCGCAAAAAGGGAAACCTGCTCAAAAACTGTGTGGACAGCGTCAATGTAACGGATAACCAGACAGGTGTGGTGCGTTTATCGAGTCTTGCTTCATGCGCTATCCTCAGAGAGGAGGGACTCGACCCGGTGCTCCAGATGGTGACGCGTGACAGGAACCGGATCGCCCTGCAATCAGACGTGCTCGGCGCGTCAGCACTGGGCATCAGAAACATTCTCTGTCTCTCAGGCGATCACCAGTCTTTCGGCAACCAGCCGGAGGCAAAAGGCGTCTTTGACATTGACTCAACCCAGTTCATTCACCTTGTGCGCCAGATGAGGGACGAGGGCACCATCCTCGGCGGAGACAAACTGACGCTGCCTCCGGAACTCTTTATCGGGGCTGTGGAGAATCCTTTTGCGGACCCCCGTTCATACCGCGCACGCCGGCTCGGGAAGAAAGTTAGCGCGGGCGCCGAGTTCATCCAGACGCAGTGCATCTACAACCTGCCTTACTTCAAGGAGTGGATGCAGCAGGTAAGGGATCTCGGTGTCGACTCGAAGGTCTATATTCTTGGCGGTGTAACACCGCTCAAGTCCGTAAGGATGGCGGAATACATGGCAAACAACGTGGCCGGTATAGATATTCCTGCGGAGATCATTGACCGGCTCAAGGGTGTCCCCTCAAAAGATCAGAAAAAAGAGGGTCTCAAAATCTGCGTAGAAACTATTGCTGAGCTGCGGGAGATCAAAGGGATTCACGGTGTTCACATCATGGCTATCGAATGGGAAGAGGCCGTAGCAGAAATCGTGGAAGGAGCGAAACTCCTGCCGCGTCCTGTTTTATGAATGCAAGGAGCACGCGATGCCGCCGAAATATCAGATACACACCGCGTCTGTGCCTAACAGGTTCAGGGCTGTAACGCGATCCGGCGTGATAGCCTGGGAAGAGGGATGCCTTAAGTGCGCCCGCTGTGTGAAAAAGGAATGCGTCTACAATGTGTACGGAACGCGCTCGCTGGACGAGCGCCAGATGCTCGATTCCCTGGACAGCGCCTGCCAGGATTGCTTTCGCTGCGTGCAGAACTGCCCTGCCAGGCTGATCCAGAAGGGCGTGAATCCGACCTATCGCACAATCGGCGACCATTACTGGACGCCAGAGATTCTTGGGAATCTCTGGGCGCAGGCTGAAACAGGCAAAATTCCTGTGTCTGGCGCGGGATACGGCGGACTCTTCGCCGGACCCGGTTTTGACGCCATGTGGACTGATATGTCGGAGATTGTGAGACCGACTCGCGACGGAATCCACGGCAGGGAATATATCAGCACCACGGTCGACCTCGGCAGAAAGATGATGGCCTTGCAGTTCGATGACCAGGGCCAGCCTGCTCACCCGATCCCTCCCCTTGTCGAAATACCGGTTCCTTTCATATTTGACCTGCTTCCCTTTTCGCCCCCGAGGAAACGCATATTAAGAGCTTTGTTGCGGGCAGCAACCGAGTTGGGGACATTTGTCGTGATAAAGGAATCTGAGTGGCTCCCGATCTACGAGGGCTTTCTCCCGAATACAATCCTGCTCTTGGACCGCGGCCCCGACGCAGGCAGCCGTCGCCTGGACGGTCATTTGCTTGAGCGGGTGCGGATCGTAGAAATACCGGACAGCCCTGCCATTCTTGAATGGCAACGGATACTGAAGGAGCAGAAGCCGGACCTCCTCGTCGCCATTCGCATGCCGCTTACGCCGACCGCGGGTGCTCGCATAGCAGAACTGACCCGCGAGGGTGCGGAGATAATCCATATTGTCGCCGATGAATTCGGCATGGAAGAAGCAGATGAGCCTCTCTTCATCAAGGACCGTTTGAAGGAGGCGCATCTATTCCTGGTCGATAAGGGTTTGAGAGATCAAATTACGATCATTGCAGGAGGCGGCATCGCGATGGCGGAGCACATGGCAAAAGTCATCATCTGCGGAGCGGATGCGGTCAGCTGCGATATACCGCTCCTGGTGGCCATGGAGTGCCGCGTTTGTCGTCGTTGCGCACAGGGGGTTGCGTGCCCGGTGGAACTCGGGGAAGTAGATCCGGGCTGGGGTAGCCGCCGTGTGAAAAACCTTATGGCGGGCTGGCACAACCAGTTGCTTGAGGTCATGGGCGCCATGGGGTTGCGTGAAGTGAGAAGACTTCGCGGTGAAATGGGGCGCGCCATGTTCTTCGAGGATCTGGAACGCGAATTCGCAAGCCTGGGAAGCAGAGGACAGTAGGTCATGAAGGCAACAAAAACAACCAAGCCACGAAAGAAAAGCGCGACGCTGCCGAAGGCAAAGCCAGCGCCGTCACGTTTTCGCTATGCCCTGGGCAAGTATCTCCTTTCCATCGACACTTCCTGCAACAACTGCGGCCTCTGCATCGAAATATGTCCCTATGGCGTTTATTCTAAGGGCTCCAAAAAGCCGAGAACCCCGAAAGAGCATCTCTGCCTCGGACCCGGGTGTGAGAAGAATTCATTTTACTGCGTGAGCCGCTGCCCAGTGGCTGCCATTAGCATACGGCGTAATCCTTCATTTGAGCTGCTCGGCGACAAGCGCTGGACGGCTGACCTGCTTGCCAGCACGTGGCATATGGCGGAGACCGGCCTTACGCCGCACCAGGATATCAACTACAAGACGGGTGATTCGGGCGGAGGTTTTGATAAATTGCGGCTGCTCTATCCCGTTAACGGTAACGGTACGAAGGCGAAGGCCATCAAGGACAAAGACATCTCTCTGGCCATCGACCTGAATCGCTCGAATGACGCGCGGCCAAGAGTTACTATTCCCGTGCCTTTCTACTTAGGCGGCATGTCCTTCGGCTCGGTAAGCATTGTAACGATGCTCTCGCGGGTCCGTGCTGCGACCGCACTGGACACCTTCTGCTGCACAGGCGAAGGGGGCTATCCCGATGATCTCAAGCCTTACGACGACCACGTCATTACGCAAGTGGCTACAGGGCTTTTCGGTGTAAGGGAGGAGACCATTCAGCGCGTTCGCATTGTCGAGTTCAAGTATGCGCAGGGCGCAAAACCTGGCCTTGGCGGCCACCTGCTCGGCGACAAGGTGACGCCGGCTGTCGCCAGGATGCGCGAAGCAGTCACCGGAAGCGCGCTTTTTTCACCCTTCCCCTTCCACAGTGTTTACTCTGTCGAGGATCACAAGAAGCATGTTGACTGGATCAAGGCAATAAATCCGAGAACCCTTGTTTCGGTCAAGGTCTCTACGCCGACCGATGTGGATATGGTGGCTGTCGGCAGCTTTTATGCGGGGGCGCACATCATTCATCTGGACGGAAGTTACGGTGGAACAGGTGCGGCGCCCGATATCGCCAAGAAAAACATCGCCATGCCTATCGAATATGCGGTGCCGAAGGTACATAAGTTCCTTGCGGCGGAAGGCATCCGTGACGGCATAACCGTTATCGCATCCGGCGGTGTTCGCAATGCGTATGACGCTGCAAAGATTATAGCGCTGGGAGCAGACGGGGTCTGCCTGGGCACAGCAGATATGGTGGCGCTGGAGTGCCTGCGTTGCCACCACTGTGAGTCAGGACGCGGCTGCGCAAGGGGCATTGCAACAACCGATGAAGAGCTGACTGGTTTGATGGATGTGGAGTGGGGTACACAGAGGATCATCAATATGTACCTCGCCTGGTGTGAGCAGTTCAGGAAGATACTCGCGCGATTGGGTATGAAGAGCATCACGGAACTCACGGGCCGCATGGATGCTCTGGTCCATATCGATTATATGAAGAAGGAAGAAGTGAGGGGAGAGTTAGACTGATAAATACACGTTGCGGGTTACGGGTTGCAGGCTACGTGCAAGAGTGTTACGGGTTACGAGGCGAAAGGAAAAAGGATAAAGGCTAGAAGGAAGAGGTCATGAAAGAGTCGGAGATCAAGGCGATACTTAGTGCGCGCGCTCACCTGAGGGCGTACGCGCCTCCGGTTGGCCAGAAGGAGGCTGAGGAGGGTGGTTGCGGTGTTACCGGTTTTGCGTGCAGCATCCCGGTTAGCGGTCGCCACATCTTTGAACCATCCGTCCAGATGCACAATCGCGGGAATGGAAAGGGCGGCGGCATAGCCGCGGCAGGGCTCGATCCTACCCAACTGGGCGTGAGCCAGAAAGTGCTGGACGAGGATTTCTGCATTCAGATATCGCTTCTGGATGAGACGGCTCTTCCCGAGATGGAAGCAAGGTTCATCCGGCCTCAGTTCCGTGTCGACCACGAGGGTTTCCTCGATACGGTTGACGACTACCGCGATGTCCCTGGTCTGGAGATGAAGCCGCCAGCGGTGAAGCGCTACTTCGTCAGGGTTAAGCCCGAAGCGCTCGAACGATTCCAGAAGGAGCGCGGCCTCCTTGCGCTCTCAGCGGAAAAGACAGAAGAAGAGTTCATCTACCAGAACAGCTTTCAGCTCAACTACACCTACTACAGTTCACTGGGCGAGAAGCGGGCCTTTGTGCTTTCGCACGGCCGCAACATGATGATCCTGAAGATCGTTGGATATGCCGAGCAGGTGGCGCAGTACTACAAGCTCGAGGGCTTCAAAGCCCACATCTGGATCGCGCACCAGCGCTATCCGACCAAGGGGCGCGTCTGGCATCCGGGCGGGGCACACCCTTTTATCGGTTTGGATGAGGCACTCGTGCACAACGGCGACTTTGCCAACTACTATTCGGTGACTGAATATCTGCGGCAACGGAATATATTCCCTCTCTTCCTGACGGATACCGAGGTTTCCATCCAGGTGTTCGACCTGCTCAACCGCGTCTACGGCTATCCCCTCGAGTACATCATTGAATCACTCGCCCCCACTGCGGAGATGGATTTTGACCACCTTCCTCCGGACAGGCAGCGCATCTACCGACAGATTCAGGCAACCCAGATCCATGGCTCGCCCGACGGACCGTGGTTCTTCATTATTGCCCGCACGCTGCCGAAGGAGAAAAAGTTTCAGCTGATAGGCATCACCGATACGGCGATGCTGAGGCCGCAGGTCTTCGCGCTGCAGAAGGGTGATTTCCAGATAGGACTTATCTGCTCGGAGAAGCAGGCCATCGACGCAACGCTCGACAGTCTGGCAGCTGAAGATCCCCGGTTCGGCACGGTCGCGGACAAGTACTGGAACGCCCGTGGCGGTAGCTACACAGACGGCGGAGCCTTTATCTTCACGGTCGACCCGAAAGGAAACGGGAACGCGCTGACGTGCACGGACAAGTTCGGCCGTGTGATCGATGTACCGAAAGAACGGGAGCCTTATGACTTCCGTAACGGTCTGAGTTCGTGCGCGCTTGATGCAGCCGTGCGACAGGAAATCGAAGAGCTGGTGAAGAAAGGTAATGCCCAGTGGGTCTTTGCATTTCTGAGCGAGAAGTTTGTCGCATGGGACTATGAGCAGGTACGCGTGGCGCTCCAACACCTTTCGTCCATGGCCTCATCTGATAAGTTCAGAGCAACAGTCATCGAGGTTCTGACACATCTTCTTGACCGTCGATATCCAATCGGCTGCAAGCGGCGCCGGTCTATTGTCCAGATGATTATGACAAGCCTTGATGAGATTTTCAGAGCGATTCCAGCTATCGACGCGCGCAAGACCAGCAATTTTGTGAGAATAGATTACGCCACTCGAGAGAAGCTCCGTAAGCCAAAGCGTGGTGAAGAAGTACTCGTCGTTGATGTAAAAGCGTTTGCCGCGGAGGGGGACGACTGCCACTCGCGTCTGGTGACGGATGCCTATGCACTGGGTTGGAAACGCTTCATTGCGTTCGGTCACAAGGGGCAGCGTTTTCTCGGTTGTTCACTCGGCCCGGATACACGAGGTGTGCGCATCGACGCCTACGGCGCTACAGGTGACTACCTCGCTTCCGGCATAGACGGCCTTGAGATTCACGTCCACGGTAATGCCCAGGACCAGCTCGGCCAGATTCTCAAGAGCGGAAAGCTGGTGGTGCACGGCGACGTGGGGCAGACTTTCATGTACGGCGCCAAAGGCGGTGAAGTCTATGTGCTGGGGAACGCCGCAGGAAGGCCTTTGATCAATGCTGCAGGCAAACCACGCGTTGTGATCAACGGCACAGTGCTCGACTTTCTGGCCGAATCTTTCATGGCCGGTGACCCGCACAACGGTGGGGGTTTTGTGGTGCTCAATGGTTTGACCATGGATGACGACGGGAATGTAACCGCGCTGTCAACGCCCTATCCGGGTTCTAACCTTTTCTCTCTTGCGTCCGGTGGTGCTATTTTCGTGCGTGACCCGCATCGCACACTCGTGCCGGAACAGCTCAACGGCGGCGAGTTCCGTGATTTCTCGGAGGAAGACTGGCAGCTTATCTTACCCTACCTGCAGGAAAATGAGCAGCTCTTCGGCATCTCGATCGACGAGGATCTGCTGATGATTGATGGTGTGAAGCGGCAGCCTGCAGAGGTGTACCGCACCATAAGAGCGGTGAAGCTGGCCGTGCTGACAGGGAAGATGGCCGAAGCATCGCTTGAAGAATGGGAAGACTAAACCTGCTGACGCCGGGCGCCTTTCGCGTCTAACGTCGTTGCCCTTCGGCCTGTGCTGCTTCGACGTACCCCAAGGTACGCCTTCGCATCCCAAGCCTCGGATCGCCTCGTTATCCATCGAAACTCGCCTCGGCGTGATTAGTCAGTCCGCTGCGATGTATTCTTGATTCAGGCTTGGACGGAGCTTTCAATTGCACCACGGGCAGGACAGCTTTACGCACTTGTAAAAGTTTTTGAAATACATTAGACTATGGGGCGCACAGTGACGTGCGTCTTCCTTCAGCGTCCACACTGGATTCAAGGATATCGAACAAAGAAGTTCACATAGATTTGACGGGTGATGCATACAGGCTAAAGCCATGTGCGTAGGCATTAGTATATTTATGTGAAAAGGAGAAAATCATGGAGTTGACAGAAGTCTTTGGTTCCAACGTTTTTAACGATAAGGTGATGAAGGAGCGGTTGCCCAAGGAGATTTACAAGGCTCTGAAGGAAACGATTGAAAAGGGCACGCCGCTGCGCCCCGATGTTGCCGACGTGGTTGCGAACGCCATGAAGGATTGGGCGATTGAGAAAGGGGCGACCCACTATACCCATTGGTTCCAGCCGCTCACCGGGATAACCGCCGAGAAGCACGATTCCTTCATATCTCCAACCGCCGACGGAGGCGTGATTCTGGAGTTTTCCGGCAAGCAGTTGATCCAGGGCGAGCCCGACGCATCCTCTTTTCCCAGCGGCGGTTTGCGCGCCACGTTCGAAGCCAGGGGATATACCGCGTGGGATTGCACGTCACCCGCATTCCTCAAGACCGACGAAAGCGGCAATGTCACCTTTACAATCCCCACCGCCTTTTACTCTTACAACGGCGAAGCGCTCGACAAAAAAACACCACTGCTGCGGTCCATGGCAGCCGCGTCAAAACAGGCGCTACGCGTGCTCAGGGCTCTCGGCAACACCACTTCCATGAGAGTAACGTCTACTGTTGGTCCGGAACAGGAGTACTTTCTTGTCGACAAGAAATTTTATCTGGAGCGGCTCGATCTTATGCTCACTGGTCGGACGATCTTCGGCGCGCCCGCGCCAAAGGGGCAGGAGTTGGAGGACCAGTACTTCGGCGCCATCAAAGACAGGATCTCCGATTATATGCGGGACCTCAACACCGAATTGTGGAAGATGGGCATCACTTCCAAGACCCAGCACAACGAAGTTGCACCGGCGCAGTACGAAATGGCACCGGTTTTTGCCACCACCAACGTTGCCACGGATCACAACCAGCTGGTTATGGAGACTATGCAGAAGGTCGCGCTCCGTCATGACCTGGTCTGCCTGTTACACGAAAAACCGTATGCCGGCATCAATGGTTCGGGAAAGCATAACAACTGGTCGCTCTCAACGGACGACGGCATCAATTTACTGGAACCAGGCCATACGCCCGCAGAAAATGTGCAATTTCTGCTGTTTGTGAGCGCACTGATCAAGGCAGTGGATACGCACGCGGATATCCTGCGCGCTACCTGTGCGCATGCGGGCAACGATCACCGCCTTGGAGCGAACGAGGCGCCTCCGGCCATTATATCCATTTTCATGGGAGAGGATCTGACCGACATTCTGGATAAGATTTCAAAAGGCCAAAAAATTTCCTCAAGAGGCAGACAGTTCGTTAAGGTCGGCGTGGACACTCTTCCCGCGATCCCCAAGGACAACACCGACCGCAACAGGACCTCGCCGTTCGCATTCACCGGTAACAAGTTCGAGTTCAGGACCGTCGGCTCGGCACAGTCGATTTCAGGGCCGAATGTGGCGTTGAACACCATCGCGGCAGAAGCCTTTGACGAAATTGCCACCAGGCTGGAGAAGGCCAAGAACAAGAACACCGAAGCAGCGGCGATCATCAAAGAGATCTACAAGAAGCACAGCCGCGTGATCTTCAATGGAAATAACTATGCGGAAGAATGGATGGCAGAGGCGAAAAAGCGGAATCTTCCCAACGTAGCCAACTCCGTTGACGCGTTAAAAGCGTTCGTTACGGACAAGGCACTCAAGCTGTTTGATAAGTACGGAGTCCTGTCGCGCAAAGAACTCCATTCGCGTTACGACATCTATGTTGACCATTATGCGAAGCAGATCAATATAGAAGCACTGGCAGCAATCGACATGGTGAAGAAGCAGTTCATACCTGCAGTGATCGAATATGCAACTTTCCTCGCCGACTCCGCCGAAAGCTTCAAATCAGCATCGGCCATGGCGTCGGTACAGGAGGATCTTCTGGAGAAGATAGGGTCGCTGCTGGAGTCCTCTTACAGGACGTTGGGCAGGCTTGAAGCAGCGGTCGCGAAGGCGCAGGGCATTACGAATACGGTGAAGAAGGCAGAAAGCTACCGGGATAATGTGGTCACAGCAATACAGGCCCTGCGCGCAGATATCGACGCGTTAGAAATGCTCGTTCCCGAGGATATGTGGCCGGTACCCAGTTATGCGGACCTGCTGTTCAAGCTGTAATTGAGAATAATTTAGAGAAGGGGCGTATCTGGCTGCCCCTTCTCCTCTCGTATCCTTATTTTTCTGTGTCCCCAGCCAAGAGGACACAGTGTCCCGCCTGTTCTCCAAGCCTTACGTCAGAGCCTCTCTATCCGAGGCAACTCTCCTGCAGTCTCGATCGTCACTTGACGAGCACCCTGTGCCCGGTCAAGTGAATAATAAGCAACACGAGGACAACAATGATGAGAATGGCGATGACGAAGCCTAAGCCGTCGGAGCCGACCCTCAGGTCGTCCAGCTTCTGCGCTATTGAGTGCACCTCCTGATCAGAAAGCTCGGCAAGCCGGCCTGCGATCTCATCGGTGCTGTAACCAAGGTCCTGGAGTCTTTGACGGACCAGTTTGTTTTCAAGCACGGTACGTATCTTCTCCGCATCGCCGGCCCTGGTTGAAGGGCTGAGCGTAAGCAGATCGGATGGTGAAAAAGCCGCGTCGGCGCGGGGTACCATCCCGATGACAAAGATCACAATCACCAGATAGCAAGCCAGAAGCTTTCTCATTCCGCCGAACCTCCTTATGTCGTATGCTGTAGAGCTGCGGACAGCCGCAACCCGTTACTTTTCTTGATACCGAATCTTTTCTATTGCAATGGTGTCGGTGGCAACGCGGGGTCTGTTTTACTACCCGATGTTACTCGGATCGAAACGCTTCGAAAATTTCCTGTATGGAGGCTTCAAGCTCTGCGATCTGTTTTTGGAGCTTTTCGGCGAGTTCTGTATCGAATTGTGTCACGGTACCGCACGCAAAGCACGCCCTCTGTTTGTCCGGAAGGTAATTCTGCAGGTTCAGTATGAATTCCTTCTTGCACTTGGGGCACCGGGGCCTAATCTCGATGGAAAGACGGTCATGAAGCGTCGCGTACTGTCTGGTTAGCATAATGACTCCTTGAAGACAAAATCGTCTCGTCGCATTCCAGCGCTGATAAGCGGAGCAAGTTCTGTTCCATCTGTCCATAGCGGACGCAACGGCGATAAGAGGTTGTATCTATTCTGAGATCTGCTGCTAGCAACTATAGGAGCGCACGTTGACGCACGAAAACCTGTATGAAATTCTCATACAGGGACGGAGGAATTTCCCTACCTGCCTGGTTGAGCCGTTAAATGATGCAGGATAAAAAGCCTGTGCGTTATTTCTGATTGCCAGACGCTGACCACACGTAGTCTGTGCCTGCGTCGTTCAGTTTTGTCGTGAATCGGAGATGCTTGCTGAAGGTGTAAGGTATCAGGTATGGCCGATACGAAAAGTCTATGGAAATCTCAGCCGACGTTACTGCCTTCGGAGGCAGAACGATGCCAAAGCTCTGCTTCAACAGATCGATGAAGGGATTCAAAAGGATTGTGGAGGATTCCCCACGGGTGAGCCGCGATATGCTGGTTCCATTTACCCCGGAGTATGCGCGGGGCAAGGTGCTGCCCTGCCCGAATTGGATATTTTCCATCGATAAAGAATAACGGATGTCATCGATGGGCATGTAGCCCTCATTCTTAAGCACAAAGGGAATTTCGAAGGGTTGACCCGGCCGCACGCTTTTTCCAGGATGAATTGACACTCTGGGATAGTCCATAAACATGAGGCTTCCAATCGCTACCACAAGGACTACCCAGAACAGAGGAGATGTGAAGATTGTTTTTGCAGAGAGGCTCGATGTTGATTGCGGAACGACAGTATCAGGCCTGTGCACTGTTGCCTGCAGTTCTTTCCGACGTTCTTTGCGGTTCGGTGGCTTGCCAGTCTTGAGGACCGGTTTCCCCGCGGTTTGCTGCCTGCTCACACAAATAGTATTACACAAGATGCAAAAAAGTGCAGTTCCTTTTTAAGATGCACAACGCTGTTTTTGTTATTGCTGGGGAGGGCAGGGTACAGGCTTGGAAAAATCAGGGACAGGATTGCCGTTTTCGTTGATGATAGTGCCGCTTTCGTCCATCTTGGGTGCGTAGCACTGGTTCGGCGCCGCAGCGTAGCCCTGCTGCTCAGGGTATGCTGTGGTGGTCTCGGGAGGAGGAACCTCCATTACGTATGGAGGGGGAGAAGAGGGGAATTGGTAGTAGGGGTCATAGTAGTCAGGAGGAACCGGAACAGAGTAGTAGGGCCACCAGTACGGGCTGTAGACGCCGCCGACCACAACCCCGCCGAGGAAGAAGCCAAAGGTCGCGCCGTAGGGCGCGTAGCCTCTGTAGTAGTACATGCGGTGGGCGCCGTAATACCCTCCGGGGTAGTAGTGTCCTCCATAGTAATGGCCTCCAACATAACCACCGCTATAGCTTGCGGCAGAAGTTCTCGATCCACTGTAGGCCGCGTACTGGTTGTATCCGCCGGTGGCCGGCCCTCTGCTAACGTTCGAGGGTGCGCCCGAATAGGTTCGGCTGCCCGAGAGCCCGCTGTGTGTCTGGAACCCGCCGGTCGACGTGCGTCCGGAGAAACCCGTTGCGAACCCGCCCTGTCCCGAGAACCCCGTGGCCTGTGCGCCACGTCCTGTGAAACCGGTGGCAAACCCGTGCCCGGAGAAACCCGAGGCAAAACCGTGGCCCGAGAAGCCGGAGGAATGTCCGCCTCCTCCGCCTCCGCGACCCCCGCCGCCATGGCCGCCACCTTTCGCGTACGCTTGGGTCACGGAGAGAGCAAAGCAAAGCGCTGTTATGAAAAAGAGCTTTTTGGTATCCCTGGTCATACCTGTAAGAGAGCAATAATCATACCCGGTATATCAGCTCTCAAGTACTTACAATCATTAAACTGTTCGAATGCCGTGCGGCGAAACCCGACAAGATGGTCGAATATGTACGCGATTCTTCGACAATTATGGAAGATTGGTTTCAGTAGACGCCGTATTCCCTCGTGGCTTCAAACATGGCCTTCACGTTCTCCGGTTTTGCGTCATCAAGCCCTGTTGACGCATCCATGATGTAGCCCCCGTCCCTGCCGACCGTGTCAATCAGGTGTTTCACCTGCTTGCGCACGTCGTCCGCTGTTCCGGCTATCAGCAGAGAAAGCGGAAGATTGCCTCGGATGCATACCCGCCCCCCCAGGATTTCTCTAGCTTTCACCATGTCTGTTGCCTCGAAGGCGTAACACGCTTTCCCTGCAGGAATGTCCTTGATGACCGGCAGACGAGAAGTGCAGTCTCCTTCCCACAGGGGAAATGGATAACAGCCTTCCTTGATCAACGACTGCATCAGTTCCTGAAGCGTGGGCCAGAAAAACTTTTTGAACTGGTCCAGTGACATGAATCCGTCGAGCCCTTTGTGGATCGGGATGAAGACGCGCGGATTACCAGAAACCTTGACAGCATTGAGCGCTGTCTCAAGCATTATGGGCAGGAGTTTCTCACACGCCCTGATCACCTGCTCGGGCCTCCGGTACATGTCGAGCATAAGACCTTTTGTGCCCCTGAAGAAATCACCCAGCGTGTCAAAGGGCGCCTGCGTGAAGGCGCCGGTCTGCATCGGGAATCCTTTCTCCTTCGCTTCGGTCACGAAACGGCGCGAGTAGGTGAGCAGGCGCATTGACTCCTCTCCCGCCTTCTGCATGGCTGCAAAAGCCTCAGTTACTTCGGCGAGACTGTAAGGCGCGAGTCCTGTGTTGAATCCCATGTAGTAGGTGATGATCCCGTGTAACGGGCCCAACTTCTCCAGTCCCTTGAGCTTGCCGCAGACGCGCGGCCAGTACTTCCGCACCATGAAATCAGACGGGTCGAGAAGAAAATGGTCGTACTCGTCCGCCGACATGTATTCTCCTTCGACGAACTGATAGGTGTTATTCCCGCTGATACCGCGGCCTGGCCACTTCAATTGCCGAAAATCGAGAGCGCTCAGAATTGGGCCCAGGAAACGGATTGCGAAGGGCGCCTGATCCATATCAGGTTGAAAATCGAGCAGCGCCTTCATCTGGGCGTTGTAGAGTTTGTCTGGATCGTACATAACTTCTTCAATCGAGTAGCCCGCGTATCGCGCAGGAAAGAAACCGAAGAGCACCATGATAGGCACTCTATCCGGTTTCCTCAACGCAATTGCGTCCATGACTCTCTTTTCACGCTCCTGGTAAAGCTCCTCGGCAGTCTTAGCCATGATGCACCCCTATTGATTTTTCGTTGCATGCCGGCAAGCTAACAAGCTTGCAAGCTGGCCAGCTAAAAAAGCTACTTCCCTTTGTAGAGCCTCCACTTACCTCCCTCTACAACGACAGGCACATAACAGTTAGGCCCAAGCCCGTTGTGGTTGTCAGGCGAGTAGTTAAAAATACCATTCTGTCCCACAAAACCTTTTATCGTTTCCAGATTGTCCCGGATCTGAGCGCGTATCTTAACGAGATCCGCATCCTTCCCTGGATCGAGCTTCGGGTCAACCTTCTTCAAGGCCGTGACGAGCAGATAGACTTCGTCCCACCCGTGACCCGCGTAGAGGCTGAAGGCGCCGTACTGCTTGGTGTACCTGGTGTAGAGATCCATCGTTACCTTTTTCTGAGGATCATTATCAGGAAGATCAGGCGCTACAAGGGTCTTGATCGATGTTGTTACGATCCCCTCACCGTATTTTCCTGCCAGGTCAATGAACTCCGGTCCGACGATGGAATAGTCTGCAACGATGGGCCCGGTGAAGCCCATGTCGCGGGCATTCTTGATGACCATAACCGTGTCTGCCATCTGCCCGGTGATGAGCAGGCCATCAGCACCGGCAGCTTTGATATGGGTGATCTGCGGGCCGACATCGGTACTGCTCACTGCATATTTCTCGACAATGGCAGGTGTGATTTTCATCTCTTTAACCGCCCAGTCGAAGACTTCCCTGCCTGTCTGGCCGAAGGTATTGTCGATGTGGATGTAGGCGATCTTCTTCGCTCCCCGTTTTTGCAATACGTCAAGGAGTGTGGGGATTGACGCCTCTCTCTGGCGCGGTACAACGTTGTAAACCCATTTATTGGTAGGAATCCAGATCTTCTCTGAAGCTCCTGCACTGAGCATCACCATCTTACCTGATTCCACGGTTTGTATGGCTGCCATGCTCACGCCCGTGGAAGAATAGCCGAGACCGGCGATAACTTTGTCCACGTCCATCAAGCGCTTGGTCTCGGTCACACCCTTGGTTGCGTTACTTTCCGAATCGTACACTGTCATTTTGAGCTGCCTGCCGTTTACGCCTCCTGCTGCGTTGACCGCTTCCACTGCTATTTCGAGCCCCCGCTTTTCAGGACCTCCAATGCTGGAGATTATGCCGGTCAGGTCAAAGACCGCGCCCACCGGGTAGACCGCTGCTTTCTGTGCATGACTCACGCCGGCAGCGATGATAACAAAACTGCACATGAGAATAGAGATAATCACACACATTCCTGCATTACTCTTTTTCATCGTTACCTCCCCTTTGTAATTCCGTTTGATGGTGCTGTCGACCGATGCCTTTCATTTTGTTTTATAGAGTGTCCATTTGCCGTTCTGCACCGCGACCGGGACGTAGCACTTGGGCCCGAGACCGTTGTGATTATCAGCCGCAAAATTGAATGTACCGTTCTGACCGACAAACCCTTTGACCTTCTCAAGATTGTCCCGGAGCTGTTCCCGTATCTTCGGCACATCTGATTTTTTTGACGGATCGAGATTCGGATCGACCTTCTTCAGAGCCTCCGCGATCAGGTACACCATGTCCCAGGAATGGCCTGAATAGAGGCTGAAGGTTCCGTACTGTTGGGTGTACTTCGAGTAAAGATCCATGGCAATCTTTTTCTGAGGGTCATTCGCCGGAAGCTCCGGTGCAATAAGCGCTTTGAGCGATGTGGTGACAATGCCCTCAACGTACTTGCCCCCGAGTTCGATGAATTCAGGACCGACGATGGCATAATCGCACACGATGGGGCCGGTGAATCCCTGATCTCGCGCATTCTTGATTACCATGACGCTATCGGCGACATTCCCGGACATCAGGATACCATCCGCACCTGATGCTTTGATATGGGTAATCTGAGGACCCACATCAGTGCTTCCTGCCGCGTACTTCTCGATGATGGCAGGGGACACTTTCATTTCTTTGGCCACGACGTCGAAGGTTTCCCTGCCTGTCTGTCCATACGTCGTGTCAATGTAAATGTAGGCAATCTTTTTCGAGCCCCTCTGCAGGAGCGTATCAAGGAGCACAGGGATCGATGCTTCCCTCTGGCGTGGCACAATATTGAAGACCCACTTCTTTGTCGGTATCCAGAGCTTGTCAGTGGCTGTGCCGGCGATCATAATTGTGTTGCCGCTCTCAACAGTCTGAACCGCTGCCATGGCATTACCTGAAAGCGCATAACCCGTACACGCAATCACGTTGTCAACGTCTATCAGCCTCTTCGTGAGAATGACGGCCTTTGCAGGATCGCTCTCATTATCATAATAGACCGCCTTCAGTTTGCGTCCATTGACGCCCCCGGCAGCGTTGACGGCGTCGGAAGCAATCTCGAAGCCTCTCTTTACCGGAATGCCGAGGCTCGATACTCTGCCGGTCAACTCAAGATTGACGCCTATCGGATAAGGCGCCAATTCCGCTGCGCCGCACTGAGCGGCCACCAGCATTGCTCCTGTCAACACAACAAACAAAACAATCCAGAGTGCACATCTCATGCTTCCCCCTTATTCCTTTGTTTTTGTTTAGAGCTTATGTCCTTCTCTTCCATCTTCCAAGCCCGAAGGGCGGTCTTCCCCCCTTTGGGGACTTCGCCTCGTCCGAGCGCAGCGGTCTTGCTCCTACCCTCCCAGATAGGCCCGGCGTATCTGCTCACTTTCCACTACTTCGCCGCAGGTTCCGTGGAGCACCACCTCTCCGCGCTCCAGCACGTACACATGATCCGCTATCTTGAGCGCAGCCCGGGCGTTCTGCTCAACCAGAAGAAGAGAGAGGCCCCATTCGCTGCAGATCCGCTTCAGCACCTGCATCATCTCACCGACAAGCTTGGGCGAAAGGCCGAGCGACGGCTCATCAAGGGCGAGAAGTTTCGGATTTGCCATGAGCGCACGCCCGATAGCCAGCATCTGCTGCTGACCTCCCGACATTGTATCCGCCCTCTGCGTGAGACGTTCTTTGAGGATAGGAAAAAGGAGAAAGATCATATCCAGTCTGGATTCTACGGTCTCTCTCCGCACCTCGCCTCTCACAGAGTATGAGCCAAGGAGAAGATTGTCCCACACAGTCATGGTGCCAAAGAGTTGCCGCCCTTCGGGAACACTGGCAACGCCCTTCCTGATGATCGCATGCGGCGGCAAGCCTTCCATAGCATCTCCCCTGAACACAATACCGCCCCGCGTAGGCTGCACGAGCCCCGTGAGAGCACGCAGGAGCGTGGTTTTTCCGGCGCCGTTGCTTCCGAGTATCGCCACCACCTCGTTCGCGTACACAGACAGATCGACGTCCCTCAGAACCTGTGCCTCGCCGTAGGCAGTGCAGAGCCCACCGATCTTCAACTGAAGGTCCGCAGGATCTCTTCGTTCCGGAACCCGGCATTCTGGCGTCGATAGTTCCATCAGTGTGAATCCTCTTCACCGAGATACGCTTTGATCACCTGCTCGTTACCTCTTATATCTGCGGGAGCGCCGTCTGCGATTTTGTACCCCTCATTGAGTACGATGACCCGTTCAGACAGAGACATGACGAACGGCATATTATGTTCGATGATGAATATGGTGATGTCCCGTTCGACCAGAGCATAGATCAACGTCGTAAGCCGCTCGACCTCATGGGCAGCCAATCCTCCGGCCGGCTCGTCCAGCAGCAGAAGCCGCGGTTTCATGCCGAGCGCACGGGCTATGCCGACAAGCTTTCGCTCGCCCAGCGGCAATTTTGTCACCGGGTAGGATGCTTTGCCGGCGAGGCCTACCAGACTGAGATTGTCCACCGCCTCATCCCTGATCTTTCTCTCCTCATCTCTGGCGAAGGGAAGCCTGAACCCTGTTGCGAATATACCACAGCGGCTCTTGGTATGGCACCCGACCATTGCATTCTCCAGCGCACTCATGCCAACAAAGAGCTCTTCCAGCTGGAATGTTCGGCCTATGCCAAGGGCAGCGATCTGATGAGGCGCCATACCCGTGGTGTCGTGTCCCGCGAATTTCGCAGAACCATTATTGGGAGGATGGACGCCGGTGACTACATTGACGAAGGTGGTTTTTCCCGCGCCGTTCGGGCCTATCATCGACGTTATGCTTCCCTGCTCCAGCGTAAGCGAGACGTCGTTCAGCGCGCGGATGCCGCCGAAATGCCTGGTGAGCAGGTTGACTTCAAGAATTGGGGGGTTGGTCATATCCCTCCTGTTGGCTGGCCTGAGGCATGTGCGCTTTTGAAAAACCTTTCCCTGAGCCAACTCTCCAGCTTGAATATCCAACCGGTAAGGCCTCCGGGCATGAAGATGAGTATTATGATGATGAGAAATCCGAAGAAGACAGCATCGACCTCTCCCGTCATTCTCGGCAGAATATTACCGAGATACCCGTGGATCAGTTCACGGAGCCATGTAATGACGAAGCTGCCGAGAAGAGGACCCCAGATGGTCTTTCCACCTCCTATGATCAGCATGGTCATCAGATCAACGAGAAGGGGAAAGCCGAAAATGCCGGGTTGCGTGAAGCGAAGATAAAAGCAGTAAATGCTTCCCGCTATGGCTGCGATGGCAGAGGTCAGCATGAAAATCTGAAGCTTGTACCGGGATATATTGACGCCCATGCTCCTGCTCGCTGTTTCGCTGTCGTGGAAGGAGCGTATGGCTCTTCCCACGCGGCCGTTCATGACATTGGAGAGGAACCAGAGCTGCCCGAGACAGAATGCCCACGAGAGATAGTAGAATTGAACGTCGCTTTCAAACACGTAGCCGGCGATCGAAAGCGGAGGAATGCCGACGAGACCCTCATGGCCACCGGTGAGGCTCCCAAACTGTCCCAGTGAGATTTCAACGATGACGAGCAGGCCGAATGTCGCGCATGCCAGGTAAAAGCCTTTCAGGCGCAGCAGCGGGGCGCCGATGAGGTAAGAAACCGCGGTTACCAGTACAGTCCCGATGATGGTGCCAGCCCACGGCGGCGCAACGTGTTTGACTGCTATCACAGCCCCTGAATAGGCTCCCAGGCCAAAAAACGTGGGGTGTGCCAGAGAAAAAATTCCGGCAAGCTCAAGCAGTATGCCCATGCCCACGGCCAGCGTCCCGTAAATGGCAACGAAGCACATGGTGCCGACCAGGTAGTTGCTTGATGTGACAAGGGGCAGGCCGGCGATAATCAATGCGATGGCGATCCACGGAATGGCCGCTCGTTTCACGATGTTTTTTTCCTCCGGCGCGGTGCAATGCTTATCGTCTCGCAGATAAGGAAGATGATCATGATCAGGAGAGCGAACACATCCTTCAGCCCGGCGGAAATGAAGCCGGCGCACAGCCCTTCCACCAGTCCCAACGCCAGCCCGGCAATTACTGTTCCTGTCATAGTCCACCCGCCAACGATCGCAGCCACAAGCCCCTTCAATCCGGTGAGCATCCCTATTTCATAACCCGTGAATGTGACCGGGGCGATGAAAATGCCGGTTAAAGCCCCGAGGAAGCCGGCAAGACCGAAGCAGAAGAGGCGCACCATGCTGATGTCGATGCCCATGAGGCGAGCGCCGATCATGTTGACGGCGGACGCCCTCAGCGCCTTTCCGAAAAGCGTGCGGCTGAGAAAGAGGGCGAGACTCGCGTTCACCACAATAAGGAGACAGAAGATGGCAATCACCTGAGGCGTTATAGTGGCACCAAAAAAATGGACGACTGTTGCACCGAAAAACGGCTCTATGCTTCGCGTCTCCGACCCCCACACAAGAAGGATCACGCCTTTGATGACTGAGCCGGAGGCGATAGTGAGCATCATGTACGTCATCTCTGTCGGAAATCTTACGGGCCTGATCACCACACGCTCAAGTATGATGGCAATTACGATCGTGCAGGTAGTGGCAATGAACGCGGCAAAGGCAAGGCCGACGCCTGCCTTGTGCAAGCCCCAGGTGAGCATGCCGCCGAGCATGACGAATTCGCCGGTGGTGAAATTGAGAACTGTGGTTACCAGGTAGACGAGGCTCCAGCAAACACCGATAATCGCATAAATACTTCCGCCGGTCAGGCCAGAAATGGCGTACTGCAGGGCTTGCGACAAGAGTGTCAAAAGAAGCTCCCCCCCCTTGCTATGAAGCTACAGGTTAAAGTAAGAGAATATGTTGAGTCAAGCGAAAAACCGCTCTTCCATCAAGCCGACCGCCGCATTGTCTGCGCTGCTTGAACCAGGAGAAGGATGGGTACAATGCGCAGTCCGTGGATCGCCATTCCCTTCGAGGAATCTTCTACACGGTACGGCCGGCCTTTGTGATTCTCAGAGCCAGCAACATCCACAGAAGAGCTGCGATGAGGAGGGCCGCAGGGAGAATCAGGATCGCTTTTCGCAAGTCGTTACCCAGGTGGTCTGCCAACCTGCCCACCGCTTCAGGCGAATACATATCGCCGAACAGATGGATCATGAAGATGGAGACTGCCATCGCGCTCGAGCGTACGTTGGCAGGGACGGTCTCCAGGATGAGCGTGTTGACCGGACCGGTGCAGAAGAACAAAAGAAAGATGGCACACGACAAAAGCGTCATGGCCGCAGGTGTCGTCTGCACGACCAGCGCGAGGAAGGATAACGGGACTGCCGCAAAGACCGAAGTGCAGAGCAGCAAGGCATATCCCGCCCGGTTGCTTCTCTTCCATGCTGTGGCGAGAAAACCGCCGATGAGACTTCCCGCCACGCCGGCCACGACGATCATCCCGCCGAAGAAATTATCAGCCTGCGCAGTTGGGAGCCTGTGCACGCGCTCAAAGAAGGTGGGTCCCCAAAACGCAAACGCTCCGAGGGCAAAGGTGTACGCGACGTAGCCCCAGACAACAATATTGTAGTCCGCGGTAATGAAAAGGCGAACCAGGTCTTCCGTGCGCGGCTTTGCCACTTCGCGGCCTTCCGACTCGCCCCGCTTGGCCTCACGAAACGGCAGGAGCACAAGCGCGAGTAGAAGGCCTGGTGCCCCGGCCCAGTAGAAGGCCTGGCGCCAGCCCCAGTGGGACGCTATCTCACCGCCCAGGATGTAGCCAAGAGCGGACCCCACCGGTATGGCGGTGTAGAATAGGGTGAGCGCATTGTTTCGCTTTTCCGGACCAAAGCTGTCCGCGATGAGGCTGGGGCTGAGAGTCGCGTAACTCGCTTCACCCACGCCCACCATCGCCCTGAAACAGAGCAGCAGCGCGAAACTTTGCGCAAAGCCGGTGAGCACGGTGCCGACGCTCCAAACAAAAATGCCGATGCAGATGAGGACCTTGCGTGAAGCGCGGTCGCCCAGGTAACCAAAAACGGGTGAGGTGAGAAAATAGCCGAGCATGAACGCAGTGAAGAGGCGGCCCGACTCACCATAGCTCAGGCCAAAGTCATCGGCCATAGGGCTTCTGACCGCGCTGAGCACATAACGATCCAAATAGTTGAAGAGGTTGATGCCCGTAAGGATGAAGAGCAACAGAGCGGGCGAGAGCTTTCTCGTCACGGAAGACCCCGACAGTCCATTGTGTTGAATGTTACAGAAGCTGCTCAATACTATGACGGCCGGCCGTCTCTTTGTCAATGACTTGCGTGCGCTCCCGGACAAGACCGACTCTCGGGGACCTTCCGGCATTCAGTGCGACGATGTCAGGGTGCGATCCCTGCGAAGCAGATTCTTCGCGTTTCGGCGCGAAGCGTCCGTACCCCTCGCAGGAATTGACACCCTCTGTAGAACCGCATAAAATAAAGGCACGCGAGAGTGGCGGAATTGGCAGACGCACTGGACTTAGGATTTGAAAAGTAGGTTTTTAAGAAACGGGAGCTCTCGCTTGGATTTACACCTAAGTTATTGTTGTTGAAGTTAAAATAAGCCTTCTATCCTTTACGGTATTTTCTATCTGTTCCGGCCCTTTTTGCTGCTTTCTGACACAAATTTGCCACACTGTAAATTTCGGTTTTGTCCTACAACCAAGGGACGCGGCACACTTCGGCCAACGCTCGCTTCGGTTGACTTACGCCTGTAATCTAATTTCTAAGTCAACTTATCTTGACTTAGCTGGAATTTTCAGGTATAAGTCAGGCAGAGTTGACTTGTGAAGAACCGAGCAGGAAAATTCATCACTCAAGCGGCGGGCTACAAAGCATTTATCCCAAATCCTCTGCCGCCAGAGCCTCCTCTCCGCTATGATGATGAGCTTCAAACCTTGCTGTCTCAGGCCGATCGGGCACTTGCTAGGCTAGACGGCATCGCCACAGTTCTCCCGAATCCTGATCTGTTCATCGGGATGTATGTGAAAAAAGAAGCCCTTCTCAGCTCGCAGATAGAGGGTACCCAGGCCTCTCTCGAAGGCGTTCTGGAGTTCGAGGCCGATCTTGCACCGAAAGGAGACATGGTAGGAGTTCTGGAAGTCATCAACTACATCAACGCCATGAACTATGGCATCGAAAGGCTCAAAGAGTTTCCCATGTCTTTAAGACTCATAAAAGACGTTCATAAGCTATTGATCGAAGGGACCCGCGGATCGCATCGGGCTCCGGGTGAATTCAGACGCTCTCAAAACTGGATAGGGCTGTCGGGAGCAACCCTTAATGAAGCCGCGTTTATTCCGCCGCCTCCCAGCCTAGTCACTGAGAGCATGGGCGATCTCGAAAAGTTTTTCTATGCCAAAGACACAATACCTCCTCTCGTGAAGATATCGCTCATCCACGCCCAATTCGAAACGATACACCCGTTCCTTGATGGCAGCGGCAGGATAGGCCGACTGCTCATCACCTTTTACCTGGTCTGGAAGGAGATTCTTTCCAAGACCCTTTTGTATATAAGCTGTTACCTGAAGAAATATAGGTCGGACTACTACGATCTCCTGGAAAAAATCCGAACGGAAGGGGCTTGGGAAGAGTGGATTAAATTTTTCCTAAAAGGGGTGTACGTGACATCTGCTGAGGCTGCAGCTACTGCGCGCGAGATAATGGGTCTTAAAGAGAAGCTGCATGAGGAATTGTACTCGCGAGCCATAGCCAGCATATACGGGGTTAAACTCGTTGATCTCCTGTTTGCAAAGCCAGTGATCAGCGTAAACGATATCATTGAGGGGCTGAGGGTTTCGAAAGAGACTGCCAGCGAACTCGTGAAAAAGTTTGAAGCAGCAGGGATCTTGACTGAGATCACCGGAAAGAAGAGGTACAGAAAGTACGCTTTCCGCCAGTACGTCGCCATCATTGGCAGGGGAACACAAGACACGTTATAATTTTTTTGCTTCTTCTTCGGTTAGTCTTCCGCACCTCAAGAAGGTGCGTCCGTTCTAACCGACCTATCCCGAAAAAAGCTATACACTGTCTAGCCAGCCGAACCGCGCCTCACGATTCGAGATCCCTATATCTTCGAGTTCCTCGATCTCAAACCAAAGGAGATAATGGGCGAATCTCATCTAGAGGACACCCTGCTCGATAAGCTTCAGGACTTCCTGCTGGAGCTTGGCCATGGATTCTGTTTTGAGGCGCGGCAGCAGCGTATCTTGATTGGAGGCACACACGGCTTTGTTGATCTTGTCTTCTATCACCGCATCCTGAAATGCCATGTCCTGGTGGAACTCAAAATGGAAGCATTTACTCATGAGAGCATCGGTCAGCTTAATACCTATGTGAGCTGGTACAGGAAGAACATGATGAGTGGAGGTGACAATCCGCCGGTCGGTATCCTTCTCTGTACGAAGAGGGATCACGCTCTTGTTGAATACGCATTGGCCGGCATGCGGATAATCAATTGTTCGTTTCTAAGTATCAGCTCGAACTGCCGAGAAAAGAGGAAATGCTGCAATTCCTCGAAGGACAGCTGAAGAAATTGGATGTGGATCTGCCGAAACATAAAAAAGGTAAAGCTGTCGCAGAGAAGGCATGACCGTCCAAGCAGAAACCCTGGAAATCTCTTCTGTATACTTAATTGTCACAGGGTTCGGTCCTCGGGAAAGGTGGCTACGTCTATCGTCTGCGGCGGCATGCGGACAGCCGCTAAAGGGTGGGCGGACCGGGAGAGAACCGTTTGATGGTTACGCTTCTTTTGAGGAAGGGGGAAAATGGTCCGATGGGATAGGAAAGCCCATCCTATGGCTGTTGCAGAAAAAAGACTTGACTCTACGAGAAGGACTCTATACTATAGAGTCTATATGAACTACATCAGAAACCCTTTTTCGTTGAAAGAGATACCAATTGACGGGCCATTCTGCGATAGGAAGAATGAGATGAAGGAGCTTTCCTCTCATGCGCGCAACTTCGCCAATGTCGTTCTTTATTCCCCCCGCCGCTTTGGCAAGACCTCCCTGGTCAAGCGCGTTCAGGAAGCGTTGCACGAGAACGGAATGATCACCGTCTATGTGGATTTTTTCGGTATCGATTCTCTGGAAGATGTCGCCACCAGGTTCGCCACCTATTCTTACTCTTACTGTCACCATAACGAGACCCTCTTCAAGAAAGCCATGAAGTTTATCAGCATATGGAGGCCCGTTATCAAGCCAGACCCGGAGATGGGCATTACCATCACCGCGGAGCCCACAACTCAGCTAAACGGCCTTAAGCTCCTTGAAGAGACCTTCTCGCTCTTCGGCAGATTTGTCAAAGAGCATGGCCCGGGGTTCCACATCGTTCTTGACGAGTTTCAGGAGATAACCGAGCTGCGTGAATCAAAACAAATAGAGGGCATGCTGCGCTCACAGATTCAGACGCAAAGGAACGTGAGCTATTTCTTTGTGGGCAGCAGGCGGAGGATTCTCCTCGATATCTTCAATGACGAGAAGCGGCCCTTCTACAAGAGTGCTATTAATTATGCTCTCGGTCCGCTTCCCAGGAAGGAAGCCGTTGCCTTCATTATCGATCAGTTCAGGGCAGGAAACAAGACATGCTCACCACAGATCGCAGGACGCATATACGACAGGGTGCGGGGCTATCCTTATTATCTGCAGAGGATACCCTATTCCATCTACGAGCTGAGCGGCGGTACCGTAAAAAGCAGCGATTACGAAAAGGCCCTCCGGAATGTTCTTCAGGAGGAGAAGCCCTTCTATCAGGCGAAACTGGAGGGATTGTATCCTGTGTGGAAGCAGGTTCTCCATGCCCTCTCTGCAGAACCTGTTACAAGTCCTCTATCGACAACGTATTTGAAGCGCCACAATCTGTCTTCGCCGGGCAGCACCCAGCCCGCCCTGAAGAACTTGATTGCCCTCGATTACATAGAAAAAAGCGATGAAGATGGCCGTTACCACGTAGTCGATCCCCTATTCGATCTTTACCTGAAGCAACTCGTGACCGTGCACGACTAAACAATGGCAACTACCGTGAATGTTCCGGTGCTTTCTACAGTTCGCAACCGGGTCAGCCGGGGCTTGATTGCGGACCGGCCCGCCTACTCTAACGAGGACATCTCAAGGGGCCTCGTTGAGGATGTAGCTTGCCGCTTTCTGGGCCTGGGCAGCCGCCACGATAACCAGCTTCTTGTCATGCCGCAGTTTCCGTAACCAGCCTTCT